>JACZWD010000246.1 GCA_022572335.1 Pseudomonadota bacterium | reverse complement strand
CAGCGCCTTCTCGCGCGCATCGCGCCCGAGGCGGCGGCGCGCTGGGCCGGGCACCTGTCGGACTTCGGCGCCTGGGTCGGCAGCGAGGTGGACACCGAGGCAGAGTACACCGACCGCGACGGCCGGCCGGCGCTGGAGGCTTTCGACCGGAATGGCGATCCGGTCAACCGCATCCGCGTCAACCCGCTGTGGAAGCGGCCTCGCGGTCGAGCCAGGGCTTCAACGCCGTGAAAATGCCGTCCTCCCAATCGATCAACGTGCCGTAGCAATCGAAGGTCAGAACGTCGTAGTCGGTAAGTTTCATCCTGGCTTTCCCGCGTTTCCCGCGCCGTCGGATTCCCTCGACCAGCATCCGCCGCCGCCGGGCCACCGGGGCATCGGGCCCGGCGGGGACTGGGCCCAGCGCCATTTCGACGCCCTCGCCGGATACGAGGCGGTGGCGCCGTCGGCCGTGGGTCTCCCGCCTGACCGCGTCCCTATCGCCGGTCAATCCACCGGCAGTACGTCGAACGAGATGCTGATGCGCCTCTCGGGTGTCTCGAAGGGCACCGCGCGGTGGTAGAAGTAGGACGGGAACAACAGCATCAGCCCTTCCTCGGGGCGGAACATTCGCACCTCGGGCTCGACGGTGCAGGGGAACTCCGGCGGCGGCCGGCCGAACTCGATCCAGCCGGCCCGGTCTTCTCCGGGGGCGCGGGTGATATCGGGCACCTTGACGTAGTAGACGCCGCTCAGCCACGCGGGCGGATGGATATGCGAGGCGATCAGCCCCTGCGCCTCCAGCACGATGGCCCACACGTCCAGTTGCCATCGCCCGGGCGGGTTGGCGCAGAACGGGTGGTCCGGGTCCGCCGGCAGGGATCGCAGGTAGTCTTCCACCGCGCCGCGGATGATGACTTCGAGGGCGGCGACCGGGCCTTTCGGTTCGACAAGCAGATCTTCGGTCTGGATGCCGATCAGGCGGGCGGAGCGTTCGAAGCTTCGCGCCGGATGCGCGCGCACGTGGCGCGCCAGCGCCTCGTTGAAGGCGTCAAGGTCGTCGAAGCCGGCCGGCGCCGTGATTCGCACCTGCCGGATGAAGCGGTCGAAGTCGACCAGGACCCGCGCCGCGCCGCGTCTTCCCAGTTCGTCGAGGGCGATGGCCTTGAACACGATCGCCTCCCTGTTGGCGGGGTCGATCGCGAGACAGGCGTCGCACGCCTTGAGCGCCGCGGACGGGTTGCTCCGCTTCAACAGCACGTTGCCGAGGTTACAGTGGGCGCCGACGTAGTCCGGTTGGATCTCCAGGGCTTGGCGGTAGGCGGCCTCGGCCTCGTCGAGCCTGGACAGTTCCTGCAGCGTGACTCCCAGGTTGTTGTGGGCGCTGGCGTAGTCCGGCTTGATCCCGATGGCGCGCCGGTACGCCGCTTCGGCCTCGTCGCGCCGGGCCGTTTTCTCCAGCACGTTGCCGAGATTGTTGTGGGCCATGGCAATGCCGGGCTCGATGTCGAGGGCGCGCCGGTAGGCGGCCTCGGCGTCGCCAAGCCGGCCCAGCAACTGCAGCACGTTGCCGTGGCTGCAGTGCGCTCCGGCAAAACCGGGGGCGATCTCAAGGGCGCGGCCGAAAGCGGCCTCGGCGTCGCCAAGCCTGCCCACCGCGGCGAGCAGGGTGCCCAGGTTGCAATGCACTTCCGGGTCGTCGGGATCGATTTCGAGGGCGCGCCCGAAGGCCGCCAGCGCCTCGTCATACCGGCCCAGGGCCTTGAGCACGTTGCCGAGATTGTTGTGGGCGCCGCCGAAGCCGGGCTCGATCTCCACGGTCCGCCGGTAGGCGGCCTCGGCCTCATCGAGCTGACCCGCCGCTTCGAAGATGAGGCCGAGGTTGTTGTGGGCTCCGGCCAGATCAGGCTTGGCGGCGATCGCCGCGCTCAACAACTCGACGGCCTGGTCCACGTCGCCAAGCTGGAACGCGACCGTCCCGGCGGCCTGCAGGGCGTCCGGGTTATCGGGTTCCACGTCGAGGATCCGGCGATACAACGGCATCGCCTCGTGCAGGCGGCCGGCCTCGTGCAACGCCACCGCCCGGCGCAGGACTTCCGCCGTGGCGATCCCCGGGCCCGAGTCCTCACAGGGCCCGCCGCCGGCTGTCGCCGCCGGGTCCGGGGCCGGTCCGGTGCGCGCCGGGCTTGCCTGCGAGTCCTCAACTCGGCCGGCGGCGCCCCCATCTTTTTTGGGTGTTTTCGTCCCCGTGCCCCGCCGCCGGCGCTTCGTCACGGATCGGTCTTTTCCCATGGCGTGGACGGCATTCGACCCGACACCCCCCCCGATAGGCCTCACGGATTTTCCGACCATAGCAAGAAACCGCGCCCGGTGAATGGGAAAAGGCTTTCCGTCCCCGACGGCATCGGCCGGACGACCCGGCGGCCGGCATCATGCGCGGGACCGGCCACGTTTGACCGGGAAATCGGGGCCGTGCACAATGACCGCCGCCGCGGTCCCGTGGCGGCATGGAGCGAGGAGGCACCGATTTTCGAACCGTTTGAGGCGCGGCGATGATCCGCCGGACCGACACCCATGTGGACGTGGACGCCATGCGCGCTGTCCTGGAACGCGTGTATCCGCTGTTCGACGGCCACGCCCAACTGTCCGTGACCTGCCGCGCGGACGCGGAAGACCGTTTGCACGACATCGGCTGGCTGCCCGACGGCGCCAGGGATTCGGACTACACCGTCATCAATCCGGAGTTCCGCGGCACCGTGGTCGAGGAACTGCTCGACAAGCTGCCCTTTCCCTATGGCCGGACGCGGCTCATGCGGATGGCGCCGAAAAGCTGTCTCTCCATTCACGCCGATTCGTCGCTGCGCTATCACTACGCCATCACCACCAACCCCGATTGCTACATCATGTTCAAGGAAGGCGACACGGGAACGCTGTGTCATATACCCGCCGACGGCCACCTCTACGAAATGGACGCCCGCAAAACCCACACCGCCATCAACGCCAGCAGGAAGGAGCGCGTGCACCTGGTCATCTGCGC
>JACZWD010000245.1 GCA_022572335.1 Pseudomonadota bacterium | reverse complement strand
GGACTATACCGTGACCTGAGGCCGGCCGCTTCGCGCGATGACCCGGGGAGACCGCGTTGTGGTGCGCGAAATTGCGCAGGTGAGCGCCGGGGCGCGTCCCGCAAAAAGAGCGTCGGCGTTGGAGTCGGAGCCTGGGCCGCTGGTGTCCGCTAATGATGCGAAGCGGACGTTGACATCAATCCACCTTCGCGGCCACGGCCTCGATCTCTATCTTCAACTCCGGTCGGGCCAGCCCCCGAACGACAAGGAGTGTAGCGCCAGGTTTGTGATCACCCATTAGACTGTCACGCACCTCGACGAAGGTTTTTACATCCGCCCGATCGGTCAGATAAACGGTAAAGCGGACGATGTCGCCGAGGGTCATGTTCGCCCGTTGCAGAACCGCCGTTAACCTCCCGAAGACGATCTCTGCCTGATCCGCCGTCGCTTCGGGCGTAGATCCGTCAGGCTTGGTACCGACCTGGCCATTGGTGAACAACAGGCGCGCGCCCGCCGGCACTTCGACCCCGTGGGCGACGTTGCTTGAATGATGATAAAGTTCGTCGAGGACATGGACCTTCAACATCACGCGGTTCCTTTATTGTCCGCTGCCACCCATAAGCCGGCATCGCCGCCGGTCGAAGCCCAACCAAGCCAACCCTTATGAGGGACACGTATTACGCCAGGGCCAGGGCGATGGCGGCGGCGGCGACGATGTCGGCGACGCTGGCGCCGCGGGACAGGTCGCTGACCGGCCTGGCGAAGCCCTGGAGGACGGGTCCGACCGCCTGGGCGCCGGCCAGGTACTGGGTCAGCTTGTAGCCGATGTTGCCGGCGTCGAGGTCGGGAAATATGAGCACGTTCGCCCGGCCCGCCACGGGGCTTGCGCCGGCGACCTTCTGCGCCGCGACGCTTGCGATGAGGGCGGCGTCGGCCTGGAATTCGCCGTCGATGGCGAGATCCGGCGCGCGCGCCTTCGCGATAGCCACCGCCCGCGCAACCTTGTCCACCCGCTCGTGCCGGGCGCTGCCCCTGGTGGAGAACGACAGCATGGCGACGCGCGGCTCGTCTTCCAGCAGTTTCGCCGCGCTGGCCGCGGACGCCAGGGCGATGTCCGCCAGCTCCTCGGCGCCGGGGTCGACGGTGACGGCGCAGTCGGCGAAGATGAAGGATCGGCCGGCCCCGCCCTGGAAGCCGGGGACGACCATCAGGAAGAAGCTGGAGGGCGTGTTGATCCCGTCCGCCAGACCGATGGCCAGCAAGCCCGCCTCGATCACCCGCCGGGTGGGGTTGGCGGCGCCGCCGAGCATGGCGTCGGCGTCGCCGGCCTTGACCATCATGGCGCCGTAATAGAGGGGCTTGCGCATCAGCCGGCGGGCGATCCCGATGTCCGGTCTGTCGCGGCCGGCCGCATAGGTCTCGGCGTAGGCGTCACGCTTTTCGCCGTGCTCGGGATCGATCGTCGTGATCCCGTCCAGGGACACGCCGGCCTTCGCCGCGGCGTCCTCCAGGTCTTCGCGCCGGCCGAGGACGATGGCGTCGGCCACGCCGTCGTCGCAGAGGCGCCTGGCCGCCAGCACGATGCGTTCGTCGCGGCCCTCGGGCAGGACCACCGAGCAATCCCGGGCCTTGGCCCGGGCGATGAAGGTCTCGACCACGTCCATGGGACCGCAGCGACTCCCCTGTTTACGCCGGCCAACTTATACCATTGATTCGGGCCTCCCGGCTTGTAAACGCCGGGCCCGTTTGACACCATGGGCCACCATGGTCGACCGGGAGGGGCGCGCCATGACCGACGAAAGCGAACGGATCACCATCCACCGCGGGCTGATGGGCGTGTATTTCGACCGCTCGCCGACGACCCGCATCGACGGCCGCGCCGGCGAGCTCAGCTACCGCGGCTATTCGATCCACGACCTGGCGCAACACTCGACCTTCGAGGAGACGTCCTACCTGCTGCTCAAGGGCGACTTGCCGACGCGCGCCGAGCTGGACGGCTTCGAGGACGAGCTGAAGGCGGGACGCGTCCTGCCCGGGGCCGTCTACGACATCATCCGCGCGGTCAAGGACGCCCACCCCATGGAGGCGCTGCGCACGGCGGTCTCGGCCCTGGCGGCGTTCGATCCGGACGCCGCCGACACCTCGCCCGAGGCGACCTTGCGCAAGGGCATCCGGCTCACCTCCCAGGTGCCGATCATCGTCACCGCCCACCACCACATCCGCAACGGCGACCAGCCGGTGGCGCCGCGCCCCGATCTCGGCCACGCGGCCAACTTCCTGTACATGCTGAAGGGAGAGGAGCCGAGCGCCGCGGCCGCCAGGCTGATGGACACCGACATGGTGCTCCATGCCGAGCACGGCTCCAACGCATCGTCGTTCACGGCCAGGGTGGTGACCGGCACCGAGGCCGACCTGCACGCCGCGGTGACGGCCGCGGTGGCGGCCCTTTCCGGGCCCGCCCACGGCGGCGCCGCCGAGGACGTCATGCGCATGGCCGAGGAGATCGGCGATGCGGCGAAGGCCGCCGAGTACGTCAAGGCCAGGCGCAAGAACCGCCAGCCGGTGACCGGATTCGGCCACCGGGTCTACCGCGCCGAGGACCCCCGGGCGCGGCACATGCGCGACGGCGTCGAGAAGCTGGGCCGCGAGATGGGCCAGCCCCAGTGGTTCGAGATCCTCGAGGCCCTGGTCGAGGCGATGAAGCCCTACGCGCGGCACGGCATCAACGTCAACGTCGATTTCTACTCGGGCGTCGTCTATTACCTGCACGGCATCCCGCGCGACATGTTCGTGTCCATCTTCGCCGTCGGGCGGGTGCCGGGATGGACGCTGCAGGTGCTCGAGCAGCAGGAGAACAACATCCTGATCCGCCCGCTGCTCGAATACACCGGGCCGGGCCCGCGCCCGTACGTGCCCATCGACAGGCGCTAGTGGCCTGCATCAGCTAAATTGTACCCCTACGACGGCGTTGCGAGGTTTCCGGCTAGGAGCGCGTCGCGCCTTGGTGTGCGTGCACCACAAGCGGCGCGCGACGACGTCCGGAAGCCTCGC
>JACZWD010000244.1 GCA_022572335.1 Pseudomonadota bacterium | reverse complement strand
GCGGCGAGGGCCTGCGCCCCGGCCTCCCGGAATGGCGCCAGGCGGTCGACGACCACTACGCCGGCCTTGCCGATGCCCTGGAAACCATGGACCCGGACGAGCGCGCCCGCTTCGAGGACGACTACGCGCGCACCACCGGCGTCCTCCCCGAGCCGATCTTGAAACAAATGCGCGCCGGGTTGCTCTCGGCCGACCCCGCCGCCCAGGCCTTCGCGGCCACGCGCCTTGACCGATTGATGGACCCCGATCCGCGCCTCGTCTCCGCCATCCCCGCCGACGAACGCCGCCGCGCCGGAGCCATAGCAGAGTTCGCCGACCTGGGCCTGCCGCCGGCCCGCGCCGTCGAGCTGGCGGAGGAAAAACTGGCCGACGAAGACGATGAACTCGCCGGCGGCGCCGGCGACGACACATTGACCGGTGATGTTCGCGGCGGCAGCGAGGACGGAATTCCCCTGGTCGGCCCCGGCGGCGCACCCGGCAAAGACGGCGTGTCGGGTGCCGACGAGCAGGGGCAAATGGCCGAACTCCCTGTCGAAAACAAGGCGCTTATGAAGAAGATTAGGGACCACAAGACAGCGCAAAAAGAAATCAAAGACGTCAAGGACAACCCGAACAAAATCGTTAATTTGACCATGGAGGAAAGCCGAATATGGGCGATCCTCAACGACCAGCGCAATGTATGGTTCAACATCAAGGACAACCCGAAGGAGACGGGGGAAGCACCCGAGCATCGGGAGCCCGAAAGAGGCGTCAAGGCCGTGCGCGACCACGACACCGTGATCGAACGCGAAGCGAGGGCCCAGGACGTCGATCCGGACCTGGTGCGCGCCATCATGTACTATGAGAACGCCGACGGGAACGTTCGTGGCCTGGGCAAATTGGCCGAGCGGGCCGAGATGGCCGAATCCCTCCTTCCCATGAACATCAAACCCAAAGTCTGGGCCGGTATGGGCGGCGTCGGCGAGGAGGAGTTCAAGGACCCGGAGAAGAACATCCACGCAGGCGTGGCGCTGATCAAGGCAATTCGGGACCGCCTGCGTCCCGAGGACCGCACCGCGGCGAAGATCGGCTCCATCTATAACTTCACCGGCCGCGAAAACGTCAGCGGCCGCGGCGCGCGCATCGGGCGCATCTTTGACGAACGGTCGTGGGAGAAATAGGGCCGCCACGGAATCGCCACATTTTCACCTGAAAGTGGCAGCGTGTTTATGGGCCGATCCGGTCCCCCAGGGGCCGCCCGGCAATGGACAGGGCCATGCTGCATCGCATCGTTCAGGTCTACGTGGTGCTCTCCGCCATCCTCCTTCTTTCGTGGATCGGGTACACGGCACTGCTCAACACCTCTGATGACAACCCCGGCGCGATCTACTGCGACTACCACGTGGCCGGCCAGCCGGGCGCGGGCGGAGAACGGTTGCCGGAAGCCAATTGGGCGGCCCTAGGGGAACCCTGCCGGCTGCGCATCGGCGGGATCGTGGCGGAGTTCGGTCCAATTTACCTTAACTTCCTGGTCATGTTTCAGTGGCCGGCGTACATGTACCTGATTATCCGGCACTTGCTGCGCCTTGACCAGCGGGCCCGTGAAGCGGGAACCGACCCCGGGACATGGCTCCGCGGTAAATGGCGGGCTTTAGTGAAGCCCGTGCTCTTTCGCATTGTCCGTGTGTATTTGTTCGTTTCCGCGATCCTGCTGCTTACGGTGATCGGGATCGTGGCCCTGGACGCCGTATCCTTCAACCTGGACGGACTGTACTGCGACCACGAAGTGGCCGGTCAAGCCGGCGTGGATGCGGAAGGGCTGCCGGAAGCCAACTGGTCGGTTGGGCCTGGACCATGCCGGCTGCGCGTGTGGAATATTTTTGTCCGCCTGATATTCCCGATGCTCCTCTTTCTCGCCGCCGTGCAGTCGCCGGCCTACGTGTACCTGTTGGCGAGGTACGTTCTCTGGCGGCCCGGCGGCGCGGGAACGAACCCGTGGGCATGGCTGCGGAGCAAATGGCCGGCCGTGAAGAAGACCATATTGCTTCGCATCGTCCAGGTGTACCTGATCCTCTCGGCCATTGCCGTTCCCGTGTGGGGCGGGTATGGGACAGCGATCATGATCGACGACAACAAGGACGCCGAGTACTGCAACTACTATGTGAAGGGATATCCGGGCGAGGCTTACTCCGACATCAATCCGGAAGGGCTGCCGGAAGCCAACTGGTCGGTCCAGGGCGAACCATGTGAATTGCAAGGGTGGAACGTCTTTTCCTTTTTCGGAGTCCTTATACTCATCGTCTTGGCCGTCGTGCAGTCGCCGGCTTACCTGTTCCTGATCGTTAGGTACGTGCTCAATCGGCGGCGTGGCGCCCTGCCGGGGATTTAACCACCGGGGATCGCCGCCGGACATCCTGGCGGCGAAGGTGGCGACGGCCGGGTTGTCCGAAGCCCGCGGCCGCTTCACCAGGGTCGTCCGGTCCGCCAACCCGCGGGCGACCACGGCCGGGGATTTCACGGGCGACCTGGACCGCGCCCTGGGCGCGGAAATCGACGCCATCGTGCGCGACCTCCGCGACGTGCGCGGCCTTCGCCCAAGCAAGGATGGCGAGGCGGCGATCCGCCGGCAGTTGGGGCTGCTGGCGTCGCGCACGGTGGCCTCGGGCGCCATATTCGAGCAGGGGGAGCGGCTGGCGCAACTGGGCCGGGACGTGGACCTGTCGGTGGCCGAGGCGGCGTTGGCGGCGTTCGAGTCTCCGGCCGACTTCTCCGCCATCATCGGCGAGACGGAAGCCAGCCTTGCCCGGTTCAAGGACAAGCTGCCGCCCGGCGTCCTGGCGGCGAAGGCGGCGGCGGCGCGGGGATTGATTGCCGCGAACGCCGTCGCCGGGCTGATCGAGCTCGACCCGGCCCTGGCCCTCCGCGGGCTCAGGGAGGGCATCTTCGACGACGACCTGCCGGCGGCGGAGCGCAAGAGCCTGCGCGCCCGTGCCAAGGCGGCCCAGCGCGACCGGCGGGCCCGGGCCGAGCTTGGCCAGGCCCGCGACCGGGCC
>JACZWD010000060.1 GCA_022572335.1 Pseudomonadota bacterium | reverse complement strand
CATCATGGCGATGAGGATGCCCCACGTGCCCATGACCGCGAACCCGCCGAGGCCGGTCAGGTCCCTCTTGGTGGTGTAGCCGAAAAGGCTCATGCCGGAGAACATGCCCGCGGTGATGAAAAAGACCCGCGCGATGCTGTCTTCCGTGTAGACCAAAAGGATGACGGAATACGAAACCCCCAGCGCCCCGGCGAAGCCCCAAAAGGCGATTTGCGCCACGCGGAAGTCCTTTCGCTGGATAAGCGAGGGAATGAACAGGAAACCCACCAACGGCAGGAACATCGCCACATACGCCAGCGGCGTGCCGAAGATCAACTGCATCAAGGTTGGCGAGCTCGCCGTCAGGTAGGCGACGATCCCGGTGAGCGCCAGGCCCGAGGCCATGTAGTTGTAGACCTTGAGCATGTACTCGCGCAGGCCGACGTCGATCTCGGCGGCTTCGGCCTCAGCCCGGGTCATTGGCTGGGTGCGCAGTTCAAACCGTTTTTCGGGTCCGAGAGCCATTGCAAACCCCCTTCAACCTACTCGTTTCAAAGCTTGCCGCTAATATGGCAGGAATCGGGGGCGATTCAATAGAATCGGGATTAACATTTGGTAACCTCCGTCCCGGCCTACGGGCGTACATGCCAGTCGCGACACCCTTATTCGTTGCTGAATTAGGCCCCCTCATGGGGGAAACGCGTGGGCCGCGCCGCGTCGCCGCGCCGGGCGTTTTTTTTGATGGGGCTGGGGCGCCGCCCCACCTATTATGGACGCCGTGGCGGCCCGGGCACGCCGGGACGCCGCCGGCGAAGAGAACGCAGGAATCGTCCGCCCATGACACCGTTCAAGGTCGCCCATTCCGCGGCCGACGACTGGGCCCATGCCGCCAAGGCCTGCGCCGACGGGCTCGGCCCGGCGCCGGTCAAGGCCAACCTGGGGTTCGTATACGTCACCGACGCCCTGGCCGAAGACCTGGGCAGTATCCTTACCTACCTCAGGCGAAAGACCGGGATAGAGCACTGGGTCGGCGGCGTCGGCATGGGCATCTGCGCCGACGCGGAGGAATATTTCGACCGTCCGGCGGTGGCGGTCATGGCGGCGGACCTGCCAGAGGACGGCTTTGCCGTGATCCCCACCATAAGCAAGGGGACCGACGAGCTGTCCGCCGGTCACCGGGAATGGATAGCACGGGTTTCGCCCAGGTTCGGCATCGTTCACGTGGACCCCGGCAATCCCGACGGCCTCGGTCTGATCGAGGACCTGGCCCTGGCCACCTCGGGCTTCCTGGTCGGCGGCCTGACGTCGTCGCGGGTGGAAGGCCAGCACGTGGCCGAACAGGTTACCGGCGGCGGCCTTTCGGGAATACTTTTCGCGCCCGAGGTGGAGGTGGCGACGGGACTGAGCCAGGGATGCACGCCGGTCGCGCCAAGCCACCTGATCTCGGACTGTGTGGACAACGTCGTTCTCGGCCTGGACGGGCGGCGCGCGCTGGACGTGTTCAAGGAGGACGTGGGCGACCTCCTGGCCCGTGACCTGGACCGGGTGGCCGGCTACATCCATGCGGCGATCCCTATAGAGGGGTCCGACACCGGCGACTACATGGTGCGCAACCTGGTCGGCATCGATCCGGTGCGTGGCTGGCTGGCCGTGGGCGGCGAAATCCGTCCCGGCGATCGGGTGATGTTCGTGCGCCGCGATCCCGAAAGCGCCGAGGCCGACCTTCTCGCCATGCTGGAAAAGCTGAAACGCCGCCTCGCCGGGCCGCCCAGGGGCGCCCTGTATATCAGTTGCGTCGCGCGCGGCCCCAACATGTTCGGCGAGGAAGGCCGGGAAATGGCGCTGATCCGCGCCGGTCTGGGCGCGGTTCCCCTGGTCGGTTTCTATGCCGGCGGGGAGATTTCCAACAACCGTCTCTATGCCTATACCGGCGTGCTTGTCCTGTTTCTCTAGGCGACAAGACGAAAGAGAGAAACGATGGAATACAGCCGCCTGGGCCGAACCGACATCCTGGTCAGCCGCGTCTGTCTCGGCACCATGACGTTCGGCGAACAGAACACGGAAGCCGAAGCCCACCGGCAACTGGACATGGCGGTCGCCGCCGGCGTCACCTTCATCGACACCGCCGAGATGTATTCCTTCCCGGCCCGCGCCGAGACCTTCGGGCGCAGCGAAACCATCATCGGCAACTGGCTGAAGGCGCGCGCCATGCGGGACAAGGTGATCGTCGCCACCAAGATCACCGGGCCGGCGCCGCGCTTCCCCTACATCCGCGGCGGCGACCTCAGGTTCGACCGCGCCCACATCGAAGCGGCCGTGGACGGCAGCCTCGAACGGTTGCAGACCGATTACGTGGACCTCTATCAGCTCCATTGGCCGGAGCGCAACACCAACACCTTCGGCCGGCTCGGCTACGAACACGAAGACGACGATGCATTCACCCCCCTGGAAGAGGTTCTTGGTGTCCTCGCGGACCTGGTGCGGGCGGGAAAGGTGCGCTGCATCGGCGTTTCCAACGAGACGCCGTGGGGCGTCATGAAATTCCTTGCCCTGGCGGAGGCCAACGGGCTGCCCCGGATGGTGAGCGTGCAGAACCCGTACAACCTGCTCAACCGGGTCTTCGACGTGGGACTGGCCGAGGCGGCGATCCGCGAGGACTGCGGACTGCTTGCCTATTCGCCGCTCGCCTTCGGCGTCCTGTCGGGCAAGTATCTGGACGGCGCCAAGCCCGCGGGGGCGCGCCTCACCCTGTTTCCCCGGTTCGCCCGCTACGAGAAGGCGAACGGCGTCGCCGCCACCGAGGCTTACGTGGCCCTGGCCCGCCGCCACGGGCTGGACCCGGCGCAGATGGCCCTGGCCTATGTGCACGCGCGCCGGTTCCTGACCAGCGTGATCATCGGCGCCACGACGCCGGCGCAGCTCGAGAGCGACCTGGCGTCGGTCGAGGTGAGACTGGCCCCGGACGTCGTCGACGGCATCGAGGCCATCCACCGGGAAAACCCCAACCCGGCGCCATGAGCGGGGGAAGGGGTCCGTGATGCGTCTCTTCGTCGGCGTCCCGTTGCCCGCCGAGGTGCGCGAAAGCCTGGGGAACCTGTGTTCCGGCGTGCCCGGTGCCCGCTGGGTGGACACCGGCAACATGCATGTCTCGCTCAGGTTCATCGGCGAGGTGGACAGCACCCAGGCCGAGGACATCGACGCGGCGCTGAGCGACGTGCGCCAGCCGGCCTTCCGGCTCACGCTCTGCGGGGTGGGGTGTTTCGATTCGGGGCGCAAGGTGCGCGCGGTGTGGGCCGGCGTGGCAAAGTCGGACGGATTGGCGCACCTGCGGGACAAGGTCGAATCGGCCATCGTCCGCGCCGGCTTCGAGCCCGAGCGCCGCAAATTCAAGCCCCATGTCACCCTGGCCCGCTTCAGGAACACGACGAGCGCGCGGGTCGGCCCCTATCTCGAGACCCACAACGCCTTTGCCGCCGGACCGTTCCCGGTGGACCGCTTCGATCTGCTGCGCAGCTATCTGAGCCACGCCGGCGCCAAATACGAGACCATCGCCGACTATCCGCTTGGGGAGTAATGCCGGAATTCCCGGGGGCCGCGGGGGCGCCCCCCGCATACGTTGTCGGGGGGACACCCCCCGGTGGCCCCCCCTGGGCGTGCACGGGCCGAAACGGCAGGGACCGCCGAAGGCGAGAGACAGCGCCGAGGGGTTAATTTATTCCCGGCGTCCCCCGGCGCGCCCGGCGTTGAAAAGATTCAAACGCAGGGGACACGGAGGACGGGGGATATGCTGCGCGACCGTGAGTATTCCCGTGCGTTCGTTGAGACGAACGTTCATCCGTGTTCATCCGTGTTTATCCGTGTCCGCCCGGCGACGCCGATGCCGAGGCGGGTCCAGCCGCGTTCGATGGCCATCATTCGCCGTTCCCAGGCCAATGACCATCCGATTGAAAAGCGGGTGATCATCTGGCACGGATGAACACGGATACACCCGGATGAAATCCCGTATTAAACCCCGAAGCGGGCCAGGGTACGTTCCACCGAGGCCACGTAGGAGCCGCCGAACAGGCGCACGTGGACGAGCAGCGGATACAGGTTGTAGAGATCGCGGCGGTCTTCGAAGAACCCGGGCCTCAGCGGCGCGCGCTCCCGGTAGCGGTCGAAAAAGGGCTGGCCGAAGGTGCCGAACATGGTGCCGAAGGCGAGCTCGATCTCCGCATCGGCGTGATAGACGGCCGGGTCGACGAAACCGGCGATGCGCCCGTCCCGGCACAAAACGTTGCCGGACCACATGTCTCCGTGAACGAGGGACGGCTTGGCGCCGTCATCCAGCCAGGTCTCCAGCCGGCCGGCGAGCGCCTCGAGGCGGGTCATCAGGCGCCCGGGCAGGCGCCCGGCGTCCAGCGCCTGGCGCCCCATGTGGAGCAGGCGGCTGTCGCGGAAGAAGGCGATCCAGGTATTGCTCTGCGGGTTGGGCTGGTGCAGGCCCCCGATCACCGTGTCCCGCTCGAAGCCGAAGGCATCGGCCGTCACCGCGTGCAGGTCGGCGAGCAGGTCCGCGGCGTGGATTTGCGCGTCCGCCGTCAGGCCGCCCCGGGTCTCGATGAAGGTCATCAGCAACAGCCGGTCGTCGGCGTGCACGACCGTGGGCACCGGGAGGGTGCTGTGGTCGGCCAGATAGCGCAGCATGAACCCTTCCAGGGCGAGGCCGCTGCCGGCGCCGCCGGTCTTGGCGACCAGGGCCTCGCCGTTCTCCAGGCCGACCCGGTGGACCTCGCCGATGCAGCCCCCGCCGAGGGGGGAAAACCGGACCGGGCGGGAGCCGGCGAGGCGGGCGATGGTCTCGGTGATGTCGCGGTCCATGGAGTTTCAGTGCCTTGCCATCGGTAGGATCAAAAATCCCGGATACGCTTTGTCGTGGCACCAGAAGCGGCTTGCGCCGGGTGGGGTTGCACCCCACGCCCCGCTTTTTCTTAGGGCCAGAGGCCCTAAAACCTAGGGGGTGCGGGGCCACCGGCCCCGCGAGAGCCGGCGCGGCAGCGCCCCGGGGGCGGTAGGCCCCGGGCCGGTTGCGGTGCCGGTCACAAGTGGTTCTCGCGGATGTGGGCGAGCAGCCCTTGCGCGGCCTTCTCGGTCAGGTCCAGCACCAAGTCGAATCCGTGGGCGTCTCCGTAATAGGGGTCGGGCACGTCGCGCCGTCCGGCGTCCGGCGCGAAATCCAGGAACAGGCCGAGCCGGTGCTCCTCGCCGGGCGGGCACATGTGCGACAGATCGGCGTGGTTCCGCGTGTCCATGGCCAGCACGTAGTCGAAGGCCGTGAAGTCCTCGGGCCTGATCGTGCGGGCCCGTTGTCCGCTCAGGCTGATGCCGCGCCGCCGCGCCGCGGCCTGGGCCCTGGGGTCGGGCGCATCGCCCACGTGCCAGTCGCCGAGGCCCGCGGAATCGACGCCGATGGCCTCGCTCAAGCCCTCGCGCTCGACCAGCGCCCGGAACACGCCCTCGGCGGTGGGCGAACGGCAGATGTTGCCCAGGCAGACGAACATCACGTTGACCAATGGGGACTTCTCCGTGGTTTTCCGACGCCGACGTGGATTATCATGACCCTACACGTCACGGGCAAGAGCCTCAATGAGCGCGACATCCGAGCGACACATCGTCGTCCTCACGGGCGCCGGCATTTCGAAAGAGTCCGGCCTCGACACCTTCCGCGACGCCGACGGCATCTGGGCCAGGGTGCGCCTCGAGGACGTGGCCACGCCCGAGGCCTTCGCCCGCGATCCGGTGGCGGTGCACGCGTTCTACAACGCCCGGCGCAGCAGGCTGGCCGGCGGCGGCGTGCACCCCAACGCCGCGCACGAGGCGCTGGCGCGCCTCGCCGGCGAATGGCCGGGCCGGGTGCTGGTGGTGACCCAGAACATCGACGACCTGCATGAGAAGGCGGGCAGCCGCAACCTGGTGCACATGCACGGCGAGCTGCTGAAGGTGCGCTGCGCCGCGTGCGGCCATGTTTTCCCGAGGACCTCGGACCTCGGCGTCGGGGACGCCTGCGGGGACTGCGCCGCCACCGGAACGCTGAGGCCCCACGTGGTGTGGTTCGGCGAGATGCCGATGGAGATGGAGCGCATTTACGATGAACTGTCGGCGTGCGCGCTGTTCATGTCCGTGGGCACGTCGGGCAACGTCTATCCGGCGGCCGGCTTCGTCGAGCACGTCGGCCTGTCCGGCGGCGCCCACACGGTGGAGCTGAACCTGGAGCCGTCGGAGGGCGCCAGCCTGTTCGCCGAGACCGTCTACGGCCCGGCGACGGAAGTGGTGCCGGCCTATGTGGAGAAGGTATTGTCGGAGGGCTGGTAGGGTGGTGAATACGACACCGGACGTGTCGTCGACAGGCGCGGCCCGGGGCGATGCCGAAGATACCCCGAAGCCGCGCCGCGAGGAGACCATGCCCGATCTCGAGACCCTGCTCGGCGACGTGCGCGCCTGCCGCATCTGCGCGGCCCATCTGCCGCTGGGGCCGCGTCCGGTCCTCAGGGCGGCGGCCGGGGCGCGGCTGATGATCGTCGGCCAGGCGCCGGGGACGAGGGTGCACGAGAGCGGAATCCCGTGGAACGATCCCTCGGGCGACCGCCTGCGCGCTTGGCTGGACATGGACCGGGACACCTTCTACGACGCCCGGCGCATCGCCATCATCCCGACCGGGTTCTGCTATCCGGGCCGGGCCGGGAACGGCGGCGACAACCCGCCCCGGCCCGAGTGCGCGCCCCTGTGGCATCCGCCGCTGCGGGCCGCCCTGCCGAAGATCGCGCTGACGTTGCTGGTGGGGACGTACGCCCAGGCGTTTTATTTGGGCGGACGGCGCGCGAAGACCATGACGGAAACGGTGAAGGCGTGGCGCGCCTACCTGCCGGAGTTCCTGCCGACGCCGCATCCGAGCTGGCGCACCACCGGCTGGCTCAAGCGAAACCCCTGGTTCGAGGCGGACGTGGTGCCGGAGCTGAGGGAACGGGTGCGGCAAATCCTCGGGTAGAGAGGTGCGGGGGCGCACCCCGCGCAAGAGGCCGCGCGCGGACGTTGCCGCAGCTCCCTTTGTTTTCCCGGGCTTCATCCCGAACCCGATGATTCATTTTCAGTCAAATGATTGACTTTTGTTGACGCTTATGAAATATTTCGATCAACAAATTGATTGAATGTGACGGAATGCGCCAAGTTCCTGAATCTGAAATAAAAAACCGGCTCGCTTTCGACAATCCGTGGTGGGAGGAGGGCGCGGTCGACGAGCGGTTCCGCGACTGGCCCCGCCGCGCCTACTTCGATGGTTTCGTCAAGCTGGTGACGGAAACCGCCGTGCGGCGCGCCGTCGTCCTCATGGGCCCGCGCCGGGTGGGCAAGACGGTGATGATCCACCAAGCCGTGGATCATCTCCTGACCGACAAGGTGCCTGCGCGGAACATCTTCTATGTTTCCGTCGATACGCCGGTCTACACCGGGCTTAGCCTGGAAACGTTATTGACCTATTTTCAGGCGATCCACGGGCACGCACGCGGAAGCGTCCTCTATGTTTTCTTCGATGAAATCCAGTATCACAAGGAATGGGAAGTCCACCTGAAATCACTGGTCGATTCCTACCCGTCGATCCGTTTCGTCGCCTCGGGTTCATCGGCGGCGGCGTTGAAGTTGAAGAGCCGGGAATCCGGCGCCGGGCGTTTTACCGACTTTATGCTTCCGTCCTTGACGTTCCGCGAGTTTCTTGAGTTTCAAGGAATAAGGAAGGAACTCATGGACTTGAAGCTTGGCCACGGGACCGGGCTTGATTCCCGAAAAATCGATCAATTCAATTCGGCGTTCATTGATTACCTCAACTTCGGCGGCTTTCCCGAAGCGGTGGTCGAAAAGCGTGTCCGGGAACGAATGGACCGGTATATCGCCGACGACATCGTCGACAAGGTTCTGCTCCGTGACATACCGAGCCTCTATGGGATCGCCGATGTCCAGGAACTGAAACGTTTCTTCACGACACTCGCCTACAACACCGCTCAGGAAGTGAGCATCAACGAGTTGTCCCAAACATCGCAGGTGGCGAAAAACACGTTAAAAAAATACCTGGATTATCTGGAAGCTGCGTTTCTTATCGCCCGTATCTACCGCGTCGATCAGAACGCCCGGCGGTTCAAAAAGCAAAATCATTTTAAGGTCTATCTGACCAATGCGTGCTTACGTGCGGCGCTCTTTGGCGCCGTCGGCGCCGACGATCCCGAGATGGGACCACTGGCGGAAACCGCGCTTGTCGGTCATTTCGTCCAGGGCCGAGCGTTCCGATGGCTCCATTACGCCAGATGGAAAGCCGGCGAGGTCGATTTGGTGATGCTAAATCCCTCAACCCAGAGGGCGTTCCAGGCGTTAGAGGTAAAATGGAGCGACCGGGCTTTCGAGAACCCGAGGGAGTCATTGCGCGGCCTTGTTGAATTTTGCAGGAAGGCGAAGGTGCCCGTGGACCCAATGGTTTGCACAAGGACCGCATTGGGTTCGAAACAAGTCGATGATATGGAAATTCGTTTTATGCCCGTGAGTGTAACGTGTTACCTGTACGGTGAGGCTTTCGTCGAATGGCCGCTTGAACAAGGTTTTCACCCGCTCTCAGGCCTGCCCTTTTCCAACCAGCCGGGACGCGGGGGCTGAGCCCCACGATTTGACCCGCGCGCGCCGCGCGGCGCGGACCTAGTCGCGCGATTTCCTGCCCAGCCTGAGCCTGAGCGCGTTGAGTTTGATGAACCCCTCGGCGTCGCGCTGGTCGTACACCGAATCCGCCTCGAAGGTGGCCATCTCCTGGTCGTACAGGCTGTTGGGCGCCTTGCGCCCGACGACGGCCGCGGTGCCCTTGTAAAGCTTCAGGCGCACCGTGCCGGTGACGTTGGCCTGGGTCTGGTCGATGGCCGCCTGGAGCATCTCGCGCTCGGGCGAAAACCAGAACCCGTTGTAAATCATCTCCGCGTAGCGCGGCATCAGCTCGTCCTTCAGGTGCTGGGCGCCGCGGTCCAGCGTGATGCTTTCCATGGCGCGCCGGGCGGCGAGCAGCACGGTGCCGCCGGGGGTCTCGTAAACGCCGCGCGCCTTCATGCCGACGAAGCGGTTCTCCACCATGTCGACGCGCCCCACCCCGTGGGCGCCGGCCAAGCCGTTGAGCCGTTCGAGCAGGGCGGCGGGCGACAGGCGCTCGCCGTCCACCGCCACCGGGTCGCCGGTTTCGAACCCGATCTCCAGATAGACGGGCGCATCGGGCGCCGCCTCGGGGGCGACGGTGCGCTGGAACAGGGACTCGTCGGGTTCCACCCAGGGGTCCTCCAGCGCCTTGCCCTCGTACGAGATGTGCAAGACGTTGGCGTCCGTGGAATAGGGCGCCTCGCCGCCCTTGTCCGTGGGCGTCGGGATGCCGTGTTTTTTCGCGTACTCGATCAGCTTGGTGCGGGAATCCAGGTCCCACTCCCGCCACGGGGCGATGATGGTGATGCCGGGGTTGAGCGCGTGGTAGGCGAGCTCGAAGCGCACCTGGTCGTTGCCCTTGCCGGTGGCGCCGTGGGCGACGGCGTCGGCGCCGACGGCGTCGGCGATCTCGATCTGGCGCTTGGCGATCAGGGGCCGGGCGATGGCGGTGCCCAGCAGGTACGTCCCCTCGTACAGCGCGTTGGCGCGGAACATGGGGAAGACGTAATCGCGCACGAACTCCTCGCGCAGGTCCTCGACGAAGATCTCGCGGATGCCCAGGCTCTCGGCCGTTTCGCGGGCCGGCTCGAGCTCCTCGCCCTGGCCGATGTCGGCGGTGAAGGTGACCACCTCGCAGCCGTAGGTATCGCCCAGCCAGCGCAGGATGACGGAGGTGTCGAGACCGCCCGAATAGGCCAGCACGACCTTTTTCACATCGCCGCTCATGGGTTCTCTAGTGTCCTGTTCAGGTGCGCGGACGGACAGGCGGCGCAGTATAGGCAAATGCCCCGCCGGGGCAAGCGGCCGGGCCTTTCGACGCCGGTCCGGGGGAGGCGCGCAGGCGCGCCCCCAGGTGCGCCCCTAGCCGCGGGTCGATGTGCCGTCCAGCCAGGACTCGATCACCGGCTTCAGCGCGTCGAAGGGCCGGTAACCGAGCGCCAGGGCGGCAAGGCCTTCGTCATCCTTCGCCACCAGCGCCGGGAACCCGGTGATGCCGAGGCCGCGGGCGTAGCGGAAATCGTTGATCGTCTGGTCGATCATTTCGGCCGAGGTGAAGGCGTCGGCGAAGGCCTTGGGCTCGATGCCGAAATGGCTGGCCAGTTCGGCCAGGGGTCCCGGCTTCGTGATGTTTTCGTTGTCGACGTAGAAGCCGCGGTGCAGCGCCCGGAAATAGGCCAGCGCCGCTTCCGGCTTCAGGTTCCTGACCGTCACCGCGGCCCGGCAGGCGGGTTCGGTGTCGTAGACGAACCCGTCCCGCTCGAAGAACGCGAACGAGAACGGCTGGCCCGTGGTCCGGCCCACTTCCTCCCAGTGATGGCGGATGGACGCCTTCATGTGGTCGCTCATGACCTCGGTGGTGCCGGGCCTGAGGCCGCCGACGACCAGGGATACGGGCGCCTGGTCGCCGAAGTGTTCGCCGATGGCGTCGAGCACCGGGGAAAACCCCCAGCACCAGGAACACATGGGATCGGCGAAGAAGAGGATTTCCCTATTCATACGGTACCCTCCAAGGGCCTGAACAGCGGGGACCGGGCGCGGCTCGGGCCGGAGCCCGGGGCGCTCAGGCGGCGGCCGCGGGCCTGGTCCAGCGGTGCGCCTCCAGGGCCGCGTCCAGCGGCGTGTCGGCGATGTGGTTGATGTCGTTTCTGAGCGTCTTCAACGACACCGCGAGCACGACCTCGAACACCTGCGCCTTGGTGAAGCCGGCATCGAGGAAGGCGGCGATCTCGGCGTCGGACACCCAGCCGCGCTTTTCCACCACCGCCGTGGCGAACCCGCTGAGCGCCGCCAGCCGCACATCGGGGATGGGTTTGCCGTCGCGAATCGCCTCGACGACCGCGTCGGACAGGCCCGGCATCCCGCCCCCCATGGTGTGGACCGCCACGCAGTAGGCGAAGCCGTTCACCGTGCTGATGGTGAGCAACAGGACCTGCCGTTCGCCGGGGCTGAACGCGCTCTGCTCGAATTTCCGTGCAGGGCCAGATAGCCGTCCAGCGCCGCCGGGGATTCGGCCATGACGGCGAAAAGGTTGGGCAGGCGGCCGAATTTCCGTGCCACCTTGTCGAGGCCGGCGCGGGACGCCGCGGGCGCCGATTCGGCCGTGTGCGGTGCGTACCTGCTCATGGTGCATGCTCCTGACGTGTTGGGTTGGCCAATATAGAACGCCCGTTCTATAACTGCGGGAGCATGTAACAGGCACACCGGCATGTGTCAACGGCCAATTTGAATGATCGTTTAAAAAAACCACGATTTCCCGGCCCGCGGTCAGTCCAGGTTGGACAGGGCGATGCCGGCGATGGCCTCGAGGGCGGCGCGATCGCGATGGAGCTTGGCCGAGATGTGCAGGCCCTGGGCCGCCGCCACCAGGAAACGGGCGAGGGCGCGGGGGTCCCGCCAGGGCGCGATCTCGCCGGTCTCCTGGCCCCGCTCGATCAGCCGGACCAGGGCCTCCTCCAGCCCCTGCATCGCTTCCGCCACCTGGGCCGCGACCCGTTCGTCCCGCGCCGCCAGTTCGGCCGCCGTGTTGGTCATCAGGCATCCGCGGCGCTCCGTGTCGGAGGCGCCGAGCTCCACCAGCCGGGCGAAAAACTCCCCGATCACCTGGCGCGGCGGGCCGCTGTCGGCGGCCGCCACCACATGCTGCGGCGGGGCGCCCGCCATGTACCGTTCCAACGCCGCCTCGAAGAGGCCGGCCTTGTCGCCGAAGGTGTTGTACAGGCTGCCGCGGTTGAGGCCCGTCGCCTCGACCAGATCCTGGATGGACGTGGCCTCGAAGCCCTGGCGCCAGAAAACGTCCACCGCCCGGTCGACCACCTGGTCGCGGTCGAATTCCCGTGGTCTTGCCATGGCACATGCCCCCTCGCCCGGATACGCTAGCATTTTTGGAACGATAGTTCAAGAATATTGGCCGGCCGACGCCGCGCTCCTCCCCGGCGCACTTGCGCGCACCCACGCGGCGCGTACAATCCGGGCCCGCCCAGGAGACCAGCCCGGGAAGGGAGCGTATAATACCAAGGAGCGCTGATCATGACCCGACGAGCCGGCTTACCAAGGTTTTCGGCCCTAAGCGTGCGCTGT
>JACZWD010000243.1 GCA_022572335.1 Pseudomonadota bacterium | reverse complement strand
GCCCGCCGATCCGGACGCCCCGGCGGTGGAGCTGGGCGGCACCGACAAGACCGAGGCCGGCGTCGGCGACGTCTTCGTCATCGAGACTCCCGGCGGCGGCGGATACGGCACGGCCGGGGACTAATGCACCGACTCAGACGGATGGTTCAGGCTGGAGCGAAGCGTCGCGCTGCTCTGCGGGGCGGTTGGGTGAATCACCTGTCTGCATCTGTGCGCTAGGTCCTGTCCCCGCCGCCAACCGGCGGATATACCCCCCTATGCGGCTGGATAATTTCCCGGCGCGGCGAACCGGGTGACAATAGGCAAGGACCGCGCGCCTTCGCGGGGCCATTTCCGCGGCCGGCGGCGAAGGCGGTGGCGACACGGCGGCGACCGCGCCCACCGCCGGCGAGACGCCCGTCGACCTGGAGATCCGACCCATGAGCACCGGACGGGAAGCCGGTCGGCCAATCCGATCCCGCCCGGCGGCGGCGGCCGGGGGAACCAACGGTTTGGCCGAGGGACCGTAGGCGCACCTTGCCGGACGCGGATTCATCTTTTGGTAACACCGTTGGGCCACAATCGGCCACCGGTGGTATCCGCGCCACCACCCAGGGACACGCGATGAAGCACGATTTCGGCACCCACCACACGGCCTCGCCCAGCCATGGCACCTGGCCGGCGGTGGACCGGCGCGCCGGCGCCCACAGACGCTCCGGCCCCGACCGTCGGCGGGCCACGGGCCGGTGGCAGGCGCCGGCCTTCATGGAATGGGCGGCGCGCCGGGACAAACACGGCCAGCAGGAATGGCGCCTGCGGCCGGCGGGATGGGACCGGCGAAGCGGGCTCGACCGGCGCGCCGGCATGAACGGCGCGCTGTTCAACAGCTGATAAAGGCCACTAGCTGCGTCGGACATCCGGGAGCGGCCCCCTTGAGGCGGCCGCTTTTTGTATGCCCCGGCGCGCCGGGCGGCCGCCGCTGTCGCCAACCCGTTGCAAAGACGCCGTTGACCGGCCCCGACGGGCGGGTGATGATCCCTCGGCCGAGCCGGCGGCGGTGCCGGGAAATCAGGAGAGCGGGGGCGACGATGGAACGGGCCACCTTCGGAGCCGGATGTTTCTGGGGCGTGGAAGAGGCCTTACGGCGGATCGACGGCGTCACCGCCACCGCCGTCGGGTACTCCGGCGGGACCCTCGAGGACCCCACCTACAAGGACGTCTGCTCGGGAACGACCGGGCACGCCGAGGTGGTGCGGGTGGAGTACGATCCCGCCAAGGTAGCCTACGAAGACCTCCTGCAAGTGTTCTGGGACCTCCACGACCCCACAACCCTGAACCGGCAGGGGCCGGACGTGGGCACGCAGTACCGATCCGTGGTGTTTTTCCACGACGGGAAACAGGCGGCGGCGGCGCGGGCGGCGAAAGAGACGCTCCAGGCCTCGGGACGCTACCCGGACGGCATCGTCACCGAGATCGCGCCCGCGCCCGCCTTCTACATGGCCGAGGACTACCATCAGCGGTATGTGGAGAAGCTCCGCCGATCACGCCGCCGGCGGACACTCTGACCCCCGCCAAGGGCCGGCCATTCCCCGATATGCCGTGTCGGAGGGGCGTTGCCCCTTTCGATCGCCACCAGGGGCCGGTGAACGGGGGGCAGAGACGTCGCACCGTTCGCGGCGTCCCCGATGTAAAGACAAAAAAGGCGCCGTCGGACTCGTGTGCCGCGGCGCCGTTGGTCAGTCAAAGACGATACGTGCGGGTATTCAGATCGCTCCGAAGAAAACGGCAAGGAGCACCACCAATACCACGGCCCCTACAATCGCACCGGTCATCAGAAGACCCTTGTCCGGACCTTCCTCGGGTATCGACGGGGATTCTTTCGCTGGTAGTGTTTCGTCAGGTGCCATTTTCACCTCCATGTGTTCACAGTGTTCCGCGCCACGCGCGGTCCGCGTCAGGAGGCGTCCCGACAGGCAAATCCTAGCCGCTGTGGCCGGCAAACTAAATACTTTAGGTCGCATTCCTCTATCCCGTTGAAACCGGACGTTTTATCGTGGAAGGTGATGGGGACCGGAGCGCGATAGATGGGCGCGGTGGCGGGGAAGGCGAGCATCGCCACCAGGGCGGCAGCGGTCCACTTCCCTGCGGTCATGGCGGGATGATAATCCGCTATCTTCATAATGGGGAACGCCCGCGTGAGTGTGATTGGTACTCAATGCGACTTGCGGTACACTCGGGGGCGACCTCCACAGGGGCGAAAACCATGACCACACCGAAAACCGAATTCGCGGGCCTCGCGCTCATCGCGGCGACGTGCGCCGGGTTCACGTTGGGCCTGACGGCCCCGGCCGGAGCCGTGGCGAAGTCTCGGAGGTCGGGCGAAGGTTGCCCAGGTTCCGATGCTTTCGCAAAACCGCGCTTCCGCGTACATCGGTAACCGGAGGTGGGCACCATGACGAACGAACGACGGCAGGCGCTCTTCCCGGCGCTTCGCACGGTGCTGGTAGTTTGCCTCTTGGTGGCAGTCGCCGCACCCACCCACGCAGAGCTACCCAAACCACGGACCGGAGACATCGATCTGTTTATCGGCGAGGACGCATACAATTTGGGCGACTATGTGAAAGCTCTCCGCCAATTTCGTATTGCTGCTGAAAAAGGGAATATGTCGTCGGGCTCCGCCCAGTTTTACCTCGGCGTCATGTACGACAACGGCCAGGGCGTCCCCCAGGACTACGCCACGGCGGTGAAGTGGTATCGCAAGGCCGCCGAGCAGGGGTACGCCAAAGCTCAAAACAATCTCGGCGTCATGTACGACAACGGCCAAGGCGTCCCGCAGGACTACGCCCAGGCGGTGAAGTGGTATCGCAAGGCCGCCGAGAAGGAGTACGCCAAAGCTCAAAACAATCTCGGCGTCATGTACGACAACGGCCAAGGCGTCCCCCAGGATTACGCCAAGGCGGTGCAGTGGTATCGCAAGGCCGCCAAGCAGGGGAACGCCAAAGCTCAACACAATCTCGGCGTCATTTACGGCAAAGGCCAAGGCGTCCCCCGGGACTACGCCGAGGCGGTGCAGTGGTATCGCAAGGCCGCCAAGCAGGGGTACGCCAATGCCCAGTTCAACCTCGGCGTCATGTACCAAAAAGGCCCGGGCGTGGGGGAGGACCCGGCCGAGGCAGCCCTTTTGT
>JACZWD010000059.1 GCA_022572335.1 Pseudomonadota bacterium | reverse complement strand
GCGAGGCTTCCGGACGTCGTCGCGCGCCGCTTGTGGCGCACGCACACCAAGGCGCGACGCGCTCCTAGCCGGAAACCTCGCAACGCCGTCGTAGGGGTACAATTTAGCCGATGCAGGCCACTAGCGCACGCCGGTGGCTTGGAGTTTACGCGCCGAGGCGGCCCTGGCCATGCCATCGCCGTGGCACATCGACGCACGTTGAGACGAGGGCCCTTATGATCGTACGCGGTGGGAGGACTATCGGACTTCCCAGGCCGTCTCGGGTGCCCGGCAACCAGACAAGCCAATTATTGGGGAGGTGAAACGTGGGAGAGCCTCAAGATCTTGCCGACAAGTTCATCTCTCAGATCGAAAAGGTGGGCACGCGGGTCGGAAATCTCGGAGAAAAAATCGGGAATCAACTGGTCAGTGGATTCGACCTCGTGGCCCTGTTCGTTATCGGCGGAACCGTCGTCTGGTCCGCGGTCTACGCTTACATCGGCATGATCGAGCAGGGGTACGCGTCGATCAAAGACATCCTGCTGCTGTTCATTTACCTGGAACTCGGGGCCATGGTGGGAATCCACTTCAAGACTCATCGCCTGCCCGTGGAATTTCTGCTCTACGTTGCCATCACCGCGCTCACCCGCGTACTGGTGCTAGACCTCAAGGCCATGCCGGACCAGCGCATCCTGGTGATCTCGGGCGCGATTGTGGTGATCGCCCTGGCGGTGCTCGTGTTGCACGTCGGCCGCAGCAAGTTCCCTACCGACGAGTCGCCCTGAACGGCACGCCGCGCGGCCCCCGGGGCGCCACCCCCGGACGGGGCGCCGGAGAGCGACGCTTACGCCACCAGCCCCTTTTCCATCATCGCCGCCAGGCGGCGCGAGAACGCCGCCGGGTCGGGGATGGGTTCGCCTTCGACGATGCGCGCATGATCCAAGAGCAACAGCGCGGCGTCGACGAGCACGCCGTCGGCGCCGTCTCCGTCCTTGGCCAGGCCGGCGAGCCGCCTGATGAGGGCATGTCTGGGGTTCACCTCCAGGATGCGCGGCGTGACGGCGGCGGCGTCCATCTGGCGGTGCTGCTTCAACAGGCGCTCCAGGTGCATGTCCAGGTCGGCCTCGTCGGCGACCAGGCAGACCGGGCTGTCGGTGAGGCGTTCGGACGCCCGCACGTCCTTGACCGCGTCGCCCAACGCCGCCTTGAACGCCGCCGTCAGGCGCGCCACGTCGGCGGCCGCCGGCTCCTTTTTCTTTTTCTTTTTGCTTTCTTGCCCGCCTTCTCCGCGTCTTCCCGGGCGGTGATCTTGCCCAGGTCGGCGCCGCCGCGGGTGGCCGACTTGAAGGGCTTGTCGCGGTAGCTGCCGAGGGCGGGTACCCAGAACTCGTCCACCGGGTCGGTGAGCAGCAGCACCTCGACCCCGCGCGCCGCGAAGCCTTCCAGCTGCGGGCTCTGGCGTAAGGATTGGCCATCTTCCCCGCTGATGGTGTAGATGGCCTGCTGGCCGTCGAGCATGCGGTCGACGTAAGTGTCCAGGCTGACCAGCCCGTCGCCGGCGGTGGTGTGGAACCGGCTTATGGCCAGGATGCGGTCGCGGTTTTCCCGGTCTTCGTAGAGGCCCTCCTTGAGCACGGCGCCGAAGTTGTCCCAGAACGTGGCGTAGTCGTCGGGCTTCTTGTCCGCCTTCTTCTTGAGCTCGGCGAGGACCCGTTTGACCAGCCCCGAGCGGATCCTGGCCAGCCTGGGGTCGCGCTGGAGCATCTCGCGGCTGATGTTGAGGGGCAGGTCTTCCGAGTCCACGATGCCGCGCAGGAACCGCAGATACCCCGGCACCAGGCCCTCGCAGTCGTCGGTGATGAACACCCGCTTGACGTACAGCTTCACCTGCGGCTTGCGCTCGGGCAGGAAGAGGTCGAAGGGCTGTGTCGAGGGAATGAACAAAAGGTTGGTGTACGACAGCACCCCTTCCACGCTGTTGTGGAGCGTCAGCCAGGGGTCGTCGAAGGTATGGCCCACGTGGTGATAGAACTCGGTGTACTGTTGGCTGCTGATCTCCTTTTTTCGCCG
The DNA here is from genome assembly GCA_022572335.1 of Pseudomonadota bacterium. GTDB lineage: Bacteria > Pseudomonadota > Alphaproteobacteria > Rhodospirillales > 2-02-FULL-58-16 > JACZQZ01. The sequence continues at coordinate 10,597 of JACZWD010000059.1, read as the reverse complement.
GGTCCAGAGCGCGGATGCCTGGTTCAGCGTCTCCTCCTTGTCCGCGCCCTTGAGCACGATGGGGATGGGGATGTGATCGGAATAGGTCTTGACGATACCGCCCAGGCGCTCTTCGTCCAGGAACTCGTCCTCGCCCTTGGCCAGATGGACCGTCACCGTGGTGCCCCGGGTCTCCCGCGCGCCCTCGGAAACCGTGTACTCGCCCTTGCCGTCCGAGGTCCACAGCCAGGCCTCCGTCTCGCCCGCCTTGCGGGTCAGGACCTCGACCTTGCCGGCGACCATGAAGGTGGAATAGAAGCCGACGCCGAACTGGCCGATCAGGGCCATGTCGTTTTTGGAATCGCCGCTCAGGCGCTCGACGAAGGCCTGGGTGCCGGAACGCGCGATGGTGCCCAGGTTCTCCACCAGGTCGGCGCGGCTCATGCCGATGCCGTTGTCGGCGGCGGTGACGGTGCGCGCCTTCCTGTCCACCGAAAGGGTGATGCGGAAATCGCCCTCCCCCTCGATCAGGCCGGGATCGGTGAGGGCGGCGTAGCGCAGCCGGTCGCAGGCGTCCGAGGCGTTGGAGATCAGCTCGCGCAGGAAAATCTCTTTGTGGCTGTACAAGGAGTGGGCGACGATATCGAGAATCTTGCCGACTTCGGCCTCGAAGGTGAACTTTTCCGTCCCCATGGCGTCCCTCAAAAACCCCTCTCGGATCGGTGACCGTTTCCGGTGGTGCTTGATATGTGTCGAACAGGGCCCCGCCGCAAGTCCTTATGCCCCGTGCCGGACGGCGCCCACGGCGTTGCGCCGGAGCCGCCAGGACCATGAGGGACACGGACTGCACCGCATTCCTCCACTGGTGTCTGCCCCGCCTCGGCATGCGCTGGGCGGGCTACCGGAGAGTCCGCCGCCAAGTGTGCAAACGCCTCGGGCGCCGGATGACGGACCTGGGGCTGGCCGGCGTTTCCGCCTATCGGCGGTACCTCGAGACCCATCCGGCGGAGTGGCCGGTCCTCGACGGCTTTTGCCGCATCACGGTGTCGCGCTTCTACCGGGACAAGGGCGTGTTCGCCGGGCTCGAACGCCATGTCCTTCCCGCCCTGGCGCGCCAGGCGGCGGCGCGCGGACAGGCCGGGCTGCGGTGCTGGTGCGCCGGCTGCGCCTCGGGCGAGGAACCCTATAGCCTGAATATTCTCTGGCAACTGGGACCGGGCCGGGACTTCCCGCGCCTGTCCCTGACCATCGTCGCCACCGACGCCGATGCGGTCCTTCTCGAACGCGCCCGCGCCGGCCGCTACGGGCCGGGCAGCCTGCGCGACGTCCCCGCCGGCTGGCTGGACACGGCTTTCGAGCACAGCCGCGGAGTCTATCGCCTGCGCCCGGCCTTTCGCCGAAACGTCGCCTTCCGCCGCCAGGACATCCGCCAGCGGCTCCCCGGCGGGGAATTCGACCTGGTGTTGTGCCGCAACCTGGCCTTCACCTATTTCGACGAGGCGGGGCAGCGGCGCGTCGTGGAGCGCCTGGCCCGGCGGCTGCGCCCGGGCGGCGTTCTCGTCGTCGGCCGCCGCGAGAGGCTGCCCCAATCGGAAACCTTCACGCCCTCGGCCGGGGCGCCGGGCCTCTACCGGAAACGAAACGATGGGTAAACGCCGCCGCCGGCGCGTCCGCCCCGCGGCCGGTACTAAAATTCACAGATTCCGGGTACGCTTTGTCATGGGGGTGAGGCGCCGCCCGGCCCGGGCGCCGCCGCGGGGGCTTTCCAAGGCACCATGGACGAAACCGATTTGGATAAGGCGCACCAGCGCCTGTTGGAGGAAATCGAGGCCGAGGCCCGCGACACCCGGTTCTGGACCGACCGCGCCAGGTTCTCGGATCGGGTGATGGCGGCCATGGCCAAGGTGCCGCGCCACGAGTTCGTGGTGCCCGACGACGTTCCCTACGCCTACATCAACCGGCCCCGGTGCATCGGCCACGGGCAGACCATCTCCCAGCCCTACATGGTGGCGGTGATGACCGACCTTCTCGATCTGGAGCCCGGCCACCGGGTGCTCGAGATCGGCGCCGGGTCGGGCTACCAGTCGGCGGTGCTGGCGGAGGTCGCCGGCCGGGTCTTCACCGTGGAAGTGGTCGCGGAACTGGCCGACGCGGCCCGCGAACGCCTCCGGCGTCTGGGCTACGACAACGTCGAAGTACTGACCGGCGACGGCTATCGGGGCTGGCCCGAGAAGGCGCCGTTCGACGCCGTCATGGTCACCGCCGCGCCCGTGGAGATCCCCGAGACCCTCGCCGACCAGCTCAAGCCCGGGGGGCGCATGGTCATCCCCATCGGCCGGGCGCACGAGACCCAGACGCTGTTCGTCTGCGTCAAGGGCGAAGACGGCACCCTGAAGACCGCGCGCTCCCTGCCCGTGGCCTTCGTGCCCATGGTGCATAAGTCCTGAGGGGCGCGGAGGGGCGGACGCGCCCGCCCGGCGCGTGACAACACCCCGTCAGTGCAGGCGCGGCGATTTGAAGAAGTCGGAGCGGTCGGCGGAGCGCACCCGGATTTCCATGGTATCGCCGTCACGCAGCACGGTCAGCGGCACCTCCACGCCCGCGTCGCCCAGCGCCCAGACGGCGCGGAACATGGCCACCAGCCCGGCGACGGGCTCACCGTCGACGGCCAGGACACAATCGTCGAGCCGCACATCCCCCAGTTCCGCCGGTCCTCCATCGGCCAGGCCGGCGACCACGAGATTGCCGTCGGCCTCCGCCGTATACATGCCAAGCCAGGGGCGCGGCGCCTTCGTCGTCCGGCCGAAGTTCAGGAGATCGTCGAGGATGGGTTTGAGAAGGTCGATGGGAACGACCATGTTGCCTTCGAAAGGCGCTTCGTCCGGGGGCGCCTGCTGGACAAGAAGGGAGCCGATGCCGAGCAGCTTCCCGTCGCCGCCGATGAGCGCCGCGCCGCCCCAGAAGGGATGCGGCGGCGCCGTGAAAATGGCCTCGTCGAGCACGTATTCCCAGTACCCCGCGAATTCGTGCCGCGACGCCACGCCGGCGCTGACGGCTTGGCCGCGTCCCCCATGCCCGGCAAGGATCACCGCATCCCCCTTGCGCAGCCGGCCGGAGTCGCCGAGCTCCAGCACCGGCAGGTCCGGGAGGTCCAGGGCCTGCACCAGGCCGAAGCCGCTTTCTTGGTCGTAGCCGACGACATGGCCGGCGCGCGCCTTTCCGTCGCCGCCCACCAACCACACCGACTCGGCCTCGGTGATCAGGTAGCCGATGGTCAGGACCAACCCGTCGCCACGGATGAGGACACCGTGTCCCTGGCGCTCGGTGCCGAGGGTCGGCGCCGTGAAGGCGTCGTCCGGAACCTTGGCGCGAAGCGAAAGGACGGCGGCCAGGGCGTTGTCCAGGTCGAAGGAAACGTCCCCGGGACTGGGACGCTGCGCTTCCGGTATCACCGGCCCGATCGGTCCCGGCATTTTCAAGCTCTCCCGCGGGTCCCGCCCGCTTAAAACACGACTTCCCATTCAGCCGGGCGGCACCGCCGAGGATACCAGCTTCGACCATCGGGGAATACCGGCCCGCGCCGCCGGTAGTGTCTCAGTTTGAAATTTGATGCGCTGAAAGCGCAAAACGGACTCGAATGCCGGCTTTGCGGATGAAAGCGGTCGTCGTTCCGGTGCGGTGATTGAGTCCGGAACTAGCCAGAAGCGGTCATAAGGAATGGAGTTATTTGGATTTCCAGTTGAATGAAAAACGCTCAACCTCGGCTGCCCAATCTCTGAAAGTTTGAATGGAAATCGTCTTGGCATCCAAGTCTGCCTGTTCGAGTAACTTGGCAGTATGATCTAAGTCGGCGTCAAATTTTTTCAGCGTTGCCACATCGGTATTTTCAAGGATCGGTTTAATATATTTCATATCCGTATTTAGATCGGCATCATCATCAATGTGCGCCACATACCAAATCAATTCTGTTAAAATTTCTTCAAAACGCGGGTTGTCAGAAGATTCCGAAGAATACATGATCTCCGCCGGTGACTTGTTTCTTATGGCGCTGAAAAAATGCGGGCTGACTTTGGGATGAGTGATATTGATCGCCAACATTAACGTAACGGCGACAAATGGTTTCTCCTTATTATCCATAAAATTCGTTGGCGTTGCAGCATCCTCCATGCTGCTGATGCGGATCAATCTGTAGAGATTCACCAGGCGCTTGGCCAATCGGGGGGTCTTGATCAGCGCATGCATGCAACCAAGGCATCGGGCCTCTTCAGGCAGTAATGCAGGCACAGGAGCGGGAGGCCTGGAATCTGACCGTGGTTGTGATTTTTGTTCAGGTGGTGTCTTCGGCGGAAGCTGGGGTGCTGGTGTTTCAATTGTACCTCCTTGAGGATCATCGCCCGCGACAGTTTTAGGAGGCGATATTTCCCCAGCCAAATGGGCCATCAATTCTTCAAAACCTTCTGGTGTCATGCTGGGCACCGAAAACGGGATTTGAAATATTTTCTCAAGATAGTTATGGGGATCAAACGCCTCGACTGCTTTCAATTTTGCCGGCGCGTTATTGCCGTTCGTTGCTGCAAACAGTTCTGGCACATACTCGCGATAGAGGCTCCGTTCCAACCAACGCGCATCGACGGCCACAACTACGACGAAAAGATCGTAGGCCAGCAGCAAGTGTACGGCCTGCAGGACCTCGACGACTCTGTCGGGATGACAGCGGTCAAGGTCGTCAATATAAAGAACAATTCGTTTGATGGGGTGGACGTTGTCATTATTGTCAAGTCCCTGGATCGTGTCACTGTTGCGCCAGTCCTCCATAAGCTCACCCAGGTTCCTGAAGTCCTCCCGGATCGTTGATATTAGTCCCAAACTTTTCGTGTATTCGGAGTCACTAAGTTTCTCCGCCAGGAAGTCGTAGACCAATCCGCCAGCATTAATGCGTTGAAGTTCTTTGGCAACTTCCCTGAGCCTATTTTCAATCTCTTTGATTTCTTGCTCCGCATCTTCAACCGCGTCTTCGGCAGCCCCCAGTTCTTTTTTCGCTTCTGCCAAGGGATCACCGTCCTCTGCAGTCGGGTTCAGCAGATCGTTTATACCGGTGCGCAAATCTTGAGCCTTGGCAAGTCCGTCGGATGCGCGCTTCAACTGGGTGCCAATCCAAGTGACCGCAGCACCCAGGGCTGTAAGTGATTCCGCAGCAAGGGCCGAAACGCGATCAGATGCCCAATTCACGAAACCTGGAAGATCGAATAGATCTCTGAATATCCAAATGAGCAGTTCACCCAAATTGAAGACAACAAATAAAGCCAAGGCCAAGGATGCAGCGAAAGTGGCAGCGGACAAGCCGGTCTTGAAAAATTGCCTAAAACGGGACCAGACGGCACCGGCTCCACTAGCCAAGCCTTTGAACTCTGTGATCAGATTGTCGACGTCTTGTGCCGATTGAATGATTTCCGAGAGCCCAAGCTTTTTCGCAATATCCTCAAGTTTTTTAATTGATGCCTTCCGGCTTTCGTCATTTTTAAGATTTTCGATTAGTTTTTTACTGAGCTTGTTTTTCGCTTCGGTTTTTTCCAATTTCACGCGTTCGAGAGTTTCAAACACTTTTGCCTGCTGTTCTTTAGCAATTTCGCGCTCAGCTTCTGCAGCTTCGATCTGGAGTTTACTCGATCGTATATCTGTACGAAGGCGAGCCCGGACTTCCGCGGTGATAGGTTTTCTAGGTCCCGCTAGTTCCTCCATAAGGCCTTCATAGATACGCGCCGCCATGGATGCCCAAAGGTTCGTGTCCGCGTAATGCCAAGCGTTGAATTCAATCTGAGCGATGCGGGGCAGGTAGGTTGATGGTTCGGCATCCGGCATCCGAGCCGTTTTGGTAATATCGTCGATCGTGTTCTTCACCAAATTCATGAAAAAAGATTTTCCGCACCCCCAGTTCCCAAACAGGCCGATAGCCAGCGGCAGCCGCAGACTTTCGTCGGCAATTAATTTTGCAAAGGTTTTTGCCCGGGCACTAAACTGCAGCTTGTCTTCGGTGTCATAAATGGTGTCGCTTAAAGCGCCAGCGCGACCCAAATCTCCGCCGTCTTCGTCAAAACCTGTTCGATCACTGAAATACGTCCCGTCCGAAAAAGGCTCTCCCTGTAATTCAGTCTGTTTTGTTGTATCCGGTTTGCCTTTTTCAAAATCATTGCTGAATGCGTCTGAAAAACGGCCCCCACCCCCGCTCACGTCCCGGGAGCGAACCAAGACCGATCCATCGGACTCAAAATCATTTGCCTTGATCTTTCGATCAATCGCATCCGTGAACATTTTCCGGTGTTCATTGAAGACGGCTTTGGGGTCTTTTATTTCAGACAAATGGGCGCCATCCTCCAGCGCCTCATAGGTAACTCGGCAAAGGGTCCATTCGCCCTTTAATGGTCCCGCAGTCCAGTGGAGCCGCAGCCGTATTTCGAGGTGGTCGGCATCAAACCACTCGGGCTCAAAATTGCCATCCGGCCTCTCATCTTCTGTCATCTGATTTCCCCCTTACACATCCTCCCAAGGGTACTACCAAAGCGCGGGCCGATTAAAGTTCCGCGAGTGGAAGGCTTTGCCTCCTATCATCCCGCCATGTTGCGGGTTATTCGCATGCAGAATGCGAGATCGCTGTGTCCGCTTCGGCTCAGGAGCAGAAGTACCGATAACCCTGCGCCAATGTCTGCCGTTGGGCGTAAAGCAGACATGATCCGCTAAAAAGCGGACGTTCAGGGCGTTGGTTCGCCACGACTTCAAACCGGGACACCACCGCCCCGCCCCTTGCAATCCCCACGGGGAGGCGCGATTCTTCGCCCATGCAGATCGACACCTCACGGGACCGCTCGCGCATCCTCGCCGTGCTCGGGCCGACGAACACGGGCAAGACCCATTTCGCCATGGAGCGCATGCTCGGGCACGCCAGCGGCATGATCGGGTTCCCGCTGCGCCTTCTGGCGCGCGAGAACTACGACCGGGCGGTGCGCGTCAAGGGCAGGCGCCACGTCGCCCTGATCACCGGCGAGGAGAAGATCGTGCCGGCCCATGCGCGGTACTTCCTGTGCACGGTGGAATCCATGCCCGTGGACCGGCGGGTGGCGTTCCTCGGCGTCGACGAGATTCAGATGTGCGCCGACGCCGACCGCGGCCACGTCTTCACCGACGCCCTGTTGTCCGCCCGCGGCGACGACGAGACCATGTTCATGGGCGCCGAGACCATCCGGCCCCTTCTCCGCCGGCTGGTGCCCGAGGCCGAGTTCATGTCGCGGCCGCGGTTCTCGACCCTCACCTATACCGGCCAGCGCAAGATCACCCGGCTGCCGCCGCGCAGCGCCGCGGTCGCGTTCTCGGCCGCCGATGTCTACGCCATCGCCGAACTGGTGCGCCGGCAGCGCGGCGGCGCGGCGGTGGTGCTCGGCGCGCTGAGCCCGCGCACCCGCAACGCCCAGGTCGCCATGTACCAGGCCGGCGACGTGGACTACCTGGTGGCCACGGACGCCATCGGCATGGGGCTCAACATGGACATCGACCACGTCGCCTTCGCCGCGACGCGGAAGTTCGACGGGCAGCGCGTGCGCGAACTGACACCGGCGGAACTGGCCCAGATCGCCGGGCGCGCCGGACGGCACATGAACGCGGGCACCTTCGGCACCACCGGCGACACCGGCTCCTTGGACCAGGAAACGGCCGACGCCATCGAGAACCACCGTTTCCCGCCGCTGGCGTCCCTGTACTGGCGCAACGCGCACCTCCGCTTCACCTCGCTGGACGCGCTTCGACGCAGCCTCGCCGTGCCGCCGGAGGGGCCCGGCCTGGTCAGGGCCCGGGAAGCCGACGACGAGGCGGCCCTGGCGGCCCTGTCCGCGGACGCCGACATCGCCCGCCTCGCCACCGGCGAGGACGCCGTGCGCCTGTTGTGGGAGGTGTGCCGCATCCCCGACTTCGGCAACCTGATGAGCGACGCCCACACCCGCCTGATGATGCGCATCTACCGCCACCTGATGGGACCCGCCGCCACGCTGCCTACCGACTGGGTGGCCGACCAGGTGGTCCGCATCGAGCGCACCGACGGCGACATCGAGACCCTGGTTCAGCGCATCGCCAACGTCCGCACCTGGACCTATGTGTCGTACCGCGGCGACTGGCTGGCCGACGCCGGCCACTGGCAGGAAAGGACGCGCGCGGTGGAGGACAAGCTGTCCGATGCCCTGCACGAACGCCTGACCCAGCGTTTTGTCGACCGCCGCTCCGCCATCCTGGTCAGCCGCCTGAAGGAGCGCCACACCCTCACCGCCGCCGTCGACGGCGACGGCGAGGTGCTGGTGGAGGGCCATTTCGTCGGCCACCTGGACGGCTTCCGCTTCGCCGCCGACGGCAGCGGCTCCGGCGCCGCCGCCAAGCGGGTCAGGGGCGCCGCCATGAGGGCCCTCGGCGCCGAGATCGCGGCCCGCGTCGGACGGCTCGAGGCCGACGGCGACGGGGCGTTCGCCCTCGCCGACGGCCGGCGGCTGCTGTGGCGCGGCGCCGACGTGGCGCGGCTCGTCGCCGGAAAGGACGTGCTCAGCCCCGGCGTCGAGGCGTTGGCCAGCGACCTTTTGGAGCCGGACATGCGCGAACGGGTGCGCCGCCGCCTCGCCGCCTGGCTGGCGGGCACCATAGAGGCGCGCCTGGCGCCCCTGTTCGCGGCCCGCCGGGCGCCCCTCGACGGGGCGGCGCGCGGCCTCGTCTTCCAGCTGTGCGAAGCCCTGGGGTCGCTGCCCCGGCGCCGCGCCGCAAGCCAGGTGGAGGCGCTGGGGCGCGACGGCCGCAAGGCGCTCAGGAACCTGGGCGTGCGGCTGGGCCGGGAAAGCGTCTTCATGCCGGCGCTGATCAAGCCCCGGGCGGTGGAGATGCGCGGGCTTCTGTGGGCGGTCAACGAGGGTCTGGGGGACTCCGCGGTGCCGGCCCCGGGCCGGGTCTCGGTGCCCCTGGCCGACGGTGTCCCGCACCGGTTCTACGAGGCGGTGGGCTACCGGCCGCTGGGCCTGCGGGCCTTGCGCGTGGACATCGTCGAAAGGCTGGCGGAGCGCGCCTGGAAACTGTCGCGCGCCGGCCCCTTCGCCGCCGGGCCGGAGCTGCTGTCCCTGGCCGGCTGCGGACCGGAAGAAATATCCGGCGTGCTGGCGGCGCTCGGCTACCGGGCGAAAGGCGCCGACGGCGAGGTCCGCTACGCCCCGGCGCCTATGCGCCGGCGCAAGGGGAACCAGCGCCGCGCCCGCGAGGCCGCCGGGCGGGCGGCGGACTCGCCGTTTTCCAGGCTCCGGGACCCCGCGCCGAGGCCATGAACGCGGAGTCTCTGCGCGTCGACAAGTGGCTGTGGTACGCCCGCTTCCTCAAGAGCCGCACCCTCGCCGCCCGGCTGTGCGCCTCGCGCCGGCTGAGGATCAACGGGACCACCGTGACCAAGCCCCATCACGCGCTGAAGGCGGGCGACGTGCTCACCTTTCCCCTTGGCCGCCACATCCGGGTGATCCGGGTGAGCGCCCTGGGCGCGCGCCGGGGTCCGGCGACGGAAGCCCGGACCCTGTACGAGGACCTGGAGCCGCCCCAGGCACGCACCCCTCCGTCGGCGCCCAGCGCCGGCGAACGGGAGCGGGGAGCGGGGCGCCCGACCAAGGCCGAGCGCCGCGCCACCGACCGCCTGAAGGGAGGGCGGTGACGCGGGCGGCAAACGGGTTCACGCCCGGCGCAGGACCACCGACAGGTTGTTGGCCGGCATCTCCACGGTCTCGCTCAGCTCCAGGCCGTGGGCGGCGGCCGCGGCCGCCACGTCGTCCACGTCGCGCACGCCCCATTCGGGATTGCGGCGGCGCAGGGAGTCGTCGAAGGCGGCGTTGCTCGGCGCGGTCGGCCGGCCGCCCACGTGGAAGGGGCCGTAGAGATACAGGATCCCCCCGCCATCGAGCAGGCGCCCGGCCCCGGCCAGGAGCCCTTCGCAGGCCGCCCAGGGCGCGATGTGGATCATGTTGACGGCGACCACCGCATCCGCCGAATCGACGGGCCAGGATGGCGACCGCACGTCCAGATCGAGGGGCGGCTTCAGATTCTCGGCCCCGGTTCCGGCGACCCAGGCGGCGATGCTGGCGCCGACTACCCCGATCAGCGCGCCCTCGATGACGAAAGGCCCGCGCACGAACCAGTCCGTCGCGCCGACCAGTTTCATGATCTCGATGGTCTCCCGCGTGCGGGCTACCGGGTGGTCGAAGATCACGCCTTGAAAACCCTCGATGACCTGGGGCCCGCTGGTGCCCAGGCCGAGCTTGAAGCGACCGTTGGACATCGAGTAGAGCGACATCGCCGTCATCGCCAGATTCGTCGGGGTCCGCGTGCCGACCTGAAGGATGCTCGTCCCCAGCCCGATCGTCGACGTCTTCGCCGCCAGGTAGGCCAGCGGACTGACCGCGTCGAACCCCCATGCCTCCGCGGACCAAACGCAATCGACGCCCAGACGCTCGGCCTCCACGACATACGCGCTCGCCCCTTCCCAGTCGTCCTGGGCAACGCCGAATCCAATCGCTAGGCGCATGGCTCCTCCTGCCCTCCAGATGGTGGCTAGATCGGAAGA
>JACZWD010000242.1 GCA_022572335.1 Pseudomonadota bacterium | reverse complement strand
CGCCTCGGACCTGAGCAGTTTGTCGTAGGCCTCGCCCAGCGGCATGCGCCAGACGGGCTCGCCCACCTTCTCGCCGGCGGCGGCGATGCGCTCGGCCAGCCGGTCGTCGTTGGAAAACAGGCCCGCCTTCTCGTGGCCCAGGGCGACGATGATGGCGCCGGTGAGGGTCGCCAGGTCGATCATGAACCGGGGTTTGAAACGCTCCTTGCAGTACCACAGCGCGTCGGCGAGAACCAACCGCCCCTCGGCGTCGGTGTTGAGCACCTCGATGGTCTGGCCCGACATCGAGGTGACGATGTCGCTCGGCCGCTGGGCCGTGCCCGAGGGCATGTTCTCGACCAGCCCGATGACGCCGACGGCGTCGACCCTGGCCTTGCGCCCGGCGAGGGCCATCATCAGGCCGACGACGGTGCCGGCGCCGCTCATGTCCCATTTCATGTCTTCCATGCCGCCCGGGGGTTTCAGCGAAATGCCGCCGGTGTCGAAGGTCACGCCCTTGCCGACGAAGGCGACGGGACCCCTGGCCTTGGCGCCCCGGCCGGCCTTCCCGGTCACGCCCCGCCAGCGCATGACCACCAGCCGGGGTTCGCGGTCGCTGCCCTGGGCGACCCCCAGCAATGCGCCCATGCCCAGGCGCCGCATCTGCCGCGCGCCCAGGATCTCCACCTTCACGCCCAGCCTGGTCAGGCTCTTCGTCCGTTGGGCCATGGTCTCGGGATAGATGACGTTGGGCGGCTCGGAAACCAGGTCGCGGGTGAAAAACACGCCATCGGCCACCTTGTCATGGGCGGCGAAGGCGGTGCGCGCGCGGGCCGGACCCTGGCACAGAATCTTCAGGGTCTTCAGGGCCGGCTTGTCCTCCTTCTTTTCCTTGGTGCGGTACTTGTCGAAGCGGTACGAGCGCAGCCGCGCCCCGAAGGCCAGTTCGACCGCCATCTGCGCCGGGCTCATGGCGCAGCCGTCCACGGCGTCGATGGCGACGGCGGCGGCCGAGCGGCCGCTGCCGCCGAGGGCCGCGTAGATCCGTCCGCCCACCGCCTGCATGCGCAACGCATCCACGTCCGCCGCCTTGCCCAGACCGGCCACGTAGAGGGCTTCCAGCTTGGTTCCCGCCGGGCCAAGCAGGGTCAGGCTCTGGTCCTTCCCGCCCTTGAAGCGGCTGCCCTTGATGGCGCGGCTGAGCCCGCCCTTCATCCGCTTGTCCATCTCCCTGGCGCTGGGGGTGAGCTTGCGGTCCTGCGTGACGCCGACGACGAGGACGCCTGTTTCCGGCAGGGCCGGCGGCGAAAAGACGATTTTCATGGATTTCCCTCTTGATGCGTTTTCTGACACGGCGCCTGTTCCGTCCCGTCTCCGGCCGTTCCCACGGGCGCCTCCGGTGCTTTCAGAATGTAGCGATGACGGCGGCGAAGGAAAGGATTTGTTCGGGGCGCCCGCCGCAATCGCCGTCCGGATCTACCCCTTGCCGCCGCCGGAAAGGTCCTCGGGCGCCGGGGCGGCGGCGATGACGTCGGCGCGCTTGTCGCCGCTCAGCACCCAGAGGACCCCCCCCGGCAGGCTGATCAGCGCATCGAGAAGCCCGAACAGGATCGACAGCACCAGGGCGCCGTCGGTGGGCACGCCGACAAGGGCGAACACGGCCACCATGGCGCCTTCGCGCACCCCCCACCCGGCGATGGAAATGGGCAGGGTGGTGACCAGGAGGGCGGGGGGAAAGAGGACGATGCAGTCCACCCACGTCACCTCCAGTTCCAGGCCCAGGGCCAGGACATAGACCCCGAGGGTCAGGTTCACATGGCCGGCGACGCCCCACCCAAGCGCCTTGCCCGCGGCCCGCGGGGCGAGGAATACCTTGCGCGCATCGGCGCCGAGCCGCGCCAGGCCGCGGACCAGGCGCCAGCCGCGCAAGGACGCCGGCAGCTGGTCGAGAACCAGGAGGACCACCATGCCCGCCACCGTCGCCGCCACGCTGAGGGCCACGGCGGAACCGATCCAGCCCGCGGTGTCATCGCCGACCCGGGGCAGGAAGAAGGGCTGGGTCGCCGCCACCAGCGCCACCAGGGCGACGACGGCGGCTATCCTTTCCAGCATCACGCCGTTGACCGCGCCGCGGAGCGTCAGGCCGGCGCGCCAGGCCTTGTAGATGCGCACGGCGTCCCCGCCCACCGACGACGGAAGGGTCTGGCTGAAGAAGGCGCCGATGAAGAAGAACCCGACCGCCCGGGCAAACGGCAGCGGCGCGCCGATGGCGTCGAGCACCGCCCGCCAGCGCAACGCGCCGATGACCAGCTGAACCAGGAAAATGGCGGTGGCCAGGGCGACCATGCCGGGCGCGATGTCGAGCACCCGTTCGGTGGCGGCGTCCAGGTCGACATTGGCCAGAAGAAACCAGATCAGAAGGCCCGACACCAAGAACTTCAGCGCCAGGGGCAACCGCTTCTTGAGCATGGCAGGGCTAGGTGATTGTCGGAAACGGGCGCCAGCTTTAGCAGGTTGCCCCGGACCTGTCACGCGACCCGGGGGGCGACAGGCGCACGGGGACGCGCTTGCGGCCCCAGGTGCCCGCCGGGCCGTCGAAGACCCCGGCGCACCGGGTGCCGCACCGCACGCAGGCGCCGTCGTCGGTGAGGTTCCACACCGACAGCTTGTACCAGTCGCGGCCGATCAGCATGGTGCCGCACCCGTGGCAATAGGTGCTGCCGCCCCCGGAATCGTGGATATTGCCCGTAAAGGCGTAGCGGACGCCGTTCTTCAGCGCGATGCGCCGCGCCCGGACCAGGGTCTCGGGCGGGGTCGGCGGCGTGTCCATCATCTTATAATCGGGGTGGAAGGCGGAGAAGTGCATGGGCACGTCGGGCCCCAGGTTTTCCACCACCCACTGGGTCATCGCCTCGAACTCGGCGTCGCCGTCGTTTTCCCCGGGGATGACCAGGTTGGTGATCTCGAACCAGACGTCGGTTTCATGCTTGAGGTATTTCAGGGTCTCCAGCACCGCCCCCAGCTCGGCGCTGCACAGGCTCTTGTAGAACTTCTCGGTGAAGCCCTTGAGGTCCACGTTGGCGGCGTCCATGTGGCGGTAGAACTCCTCGCGCGGGCCGCCGCCCGCGATGTATCCCGCCGTCACCGCCACCGCCTTGATGCCCCCCGCGGGGCAGGCCCGGGCCACGTCGACCGCATACTCCAGGAAGATCACC
>JACZWD010000241.1 GCA_022572335.1 Pseudomonadota bacterium | reverse complement strand
CAGTGTCAGCAGGGTGACGGCGCCCCGTTCGCCGAGGGCCGCCGCGTTGCCGCGCACCGAGCCCATGGCGCGCCCGTCGTCGTCGATGAAGGTGGCATGGGCCGCGCCCCGCGACAGGGCCTCCAGGCCGAGCGCCCCGGTGCCGGCGAAGACATCGACGACGGAGGCGCCGTCGAGTTCGAAATCCTCCATCCCGTGGGCGAGGATGTTGAAGATGGCCTCGCGCGCCCGGTCCGACGTGGGGCGCGAATCCCGGCCGCCGGGGGCCCGCAACGGGCGGCCCCGGTGCCTGCCGCCGACGATCCTCATCGCCCGCCCAGGCCGGCGGCGAGCCGGCCCACCTGCTCGCGGAGCACCTTGGCCGGCACCTCGGCGGTGGCGCCGCGCCTCAGGTTTCCCAGCTGGAAGGGGCCGTAGGCGACGCGGATCAGGCGGTTCACCGTCAGGCCCAGGTGTTCCATGACCTTGCGCACCTCGCGGTTCCTGCCTTCGGTGAGCGACACCGTCAGCCAGGCGTTGCCGCCGCGCCGGCTGTCCAGGCGGGCGCGGATGGGGCCGTAGGCGACGCCGCCGACCCTGAGCCCCTTTTCCAGCGCCGGCAGCCTCGCCTCGTCCACGGTCCCGAACACCCTGACCCGGTAGCGCCGCACCCAGCCCGTCCGCGGCAGTTCCAGGGCGCGTGCCAGCTCCCCGTCGTTGGTGAGCAGCAAAAGGCCCTCCGACGTGATGTCCAGGCGCCCCACCGAAACGACGCGGGGCAGGGTGTCGGGCAGGCGCTCGAACACCGTCGGCCGTCCCTGGGGGTCGCGGTGGCTGGTGATCAGGCCGGCGGGCTTGTGAAAGCGCCACAGGCGCGCCGGCGCCGGCGCGGGCAGGGGCCGGCCATCGACGGTAACGCGTGCCTCCTGGGCGACGGCGACGGCGGGCGAGTCGAGCCTTTTGCCGTCCACGGCCACCCTTCCAGCGGCGATCCAGCGTTCGGCCTCGCGCCGCGAGCACAGGCCCGCCCGCGCCAGCACCTTGGCGATGCGCTCGCCCTTTCCGGTGCCCGCCGCGCCGGCCCGTTGCCGCCGGCCGCGCGCCTTAGCCCCGGTCATGGAGAGGAACGGGCGGCCTCGACGAAGGCTTCGAAGATGCGCCCGTCCCCGTCGCTGATGGCGAACTCCGGATGCCACTGCACGCCCAGGCAGAAGCGTTCCTGCGCGGCCTCGATGCCTTCGATGACGCCGTCCGGCGCGACCGCGTTGATCACCACGCCGTCGGGCTCGTCCTTGGCCGCCTGGTGGTGGGCGCTGTTCACCGCCAGCCGGGTGACGCCGACGATGCGGTGGAGCAGCGTGCCCTTGCGCACGTCGACCTCGTGGCCGGCCTCGTCTCGGGGGTTCGGCTGTTCGTGGGCCAGGGCGCCGGCGACCTCGTCGGGGATGTGCTGGATCAACGCGCCGCCGAGCACCACGTGCAATAGCTGCTGGCCGCCGCAGATGCCGAGCACCGGCATGTGGCGGTCGAGGGCGCCGCGGGCGACGGCGAGCTCGAAGGCCGTGCGCTTGTCCTTGGTCTTGACGGATGGGTGGCGCTCGCCGGCGCCGAAAAGGGCGGGATCGACGTCGAAGTCGCCGCCGGTAAGCACCAGGCCTTCGACGGAGTCCAGGTAGGATTCGGCCAGGTCCGGCTCGTGGGGCAGGACCACCGGCAGGCCGCCGGCGCGGATCACGGCGGCGCAGTAGTTCTCGCGGAGCGCATACCACGGAAATTTGGAGTACCCACCTTGGGTTTCGAAATCCGCGGTGATGCCGATGACCGGGGCGCTCATGGCGCGCACTCTAGGGCGGGCCGGAAACGGAAGCAATTGGAACAAGGCCGACCGCGCCCCTCTGCGGTCCTCCACGTCCTCGGCATTTTGATTCTTAACACGGAGGACGCAGAGGGACGCAGAGGAGTCTCAAACACAGAGCACACAGAGAGCACACTAGAGAGCACACAGAGCACAGAGGTAAAGAAATTGAGTTCACCACCAGGACACAAAGGACACCAGGTATGGGGATCGCTATTTGAGTCCGGCGGGGCTCCTCTCGGTCCTCTGCGTCCTCCGCGTTAAATTTGAAAACGCCGGGGCCGGCTTGACGGGCCTTGGGCCGGAACGCCATGTTGCGGCCATGGGCAGGGAAAAGCCGTCGTTCATGGAGCGCGCGATCGCCGAGGCCGGGGCGGCGGGCAGGCGCGGCGAGGTGCCCGTCGGCGCGGTGGTCGTGGACGGCGCAACGGGCAATGTGCTGGCGGCGGCCGGCAACCGCACCGGGGACCTGAGCGACCCCACGGCGCATGCCGAGATGGTGGTCATCCGCGAGGCCGCGGCGGGCCTCGGCGCGCCCCGGCTCGACGGCTGCGACCTCTACGTGACCCTGGAGCCGTGCGCCATGTGCGCCGCCGCCATAGGGTTCGCCCGGGTCCGCCGGCTCTACTTCGGCGCCTACGACGCCAAGGGCGGCGGCATCGAGCACGGCGCCCGCATCTTCGACCAGCCCACCTGCCACCACAAACCCGACGTCTTCGGCGGCATCGAGGAGACCCGCTGCGGGGCGCTGCTAAAGGGGTTTTTCGCCGACAGGCGGTAAGCGCCCCCCTCACGCCTCCCGCGCCAGGGGCAGATTGACTAAAAGGTTCTGGGGCTTGAGGCGCACCTTGCGCTCGGGCGTCATGGCCAGGGCCAGGTAGACCGGGCGGCCGGCGATGTCGGGGCGCATCAGGCCGGGGTCCTCGAATTCGAGGCGGAACAGGGACAACAGGCGTTGCAGGCGGTCGCCGTCCACGTCGACTTGGTTGTACAGGTCGTCGAGCAGGACGGAGGCCTCGGCGTCGAGGCCCGTGTGCCACACCCAGCGCTCGTCGGCGATCTTCTGCACCGGCTGGATGTGCACGGCGACCTCGAGGAAATGGGCGATCCAGGCCTCCAGCACCCGGCTCAGCGCGTCCAGGCCGGGCCGCGTGAACGTCAGGTCGAGGACCGTGTCGTGCCGTTCGTCGCGCCCCCAGTAGGTGTCCGCGTTGTCGAGGGTGAGCACGTCCAGCTCCACCTGCTTGAGCGCCGTTCCCGCCTCGACCACGAGCTGGCCCAGGCTGCCGAGGCCGCCGGTCGTGGCGTACATCTCCACCGTTTCCGTGTCCGCCAGCAGGATCTGGCCGTCCTGGACGGTCGCCGTCTGCTCGCG
>JACZWD010000058.1 GCA_022572335.1 Pseudomonadota bacterium | reverse complement strand
CGCAGGCGCTGGGGAACGCCGCCGCGACGTACGTCTTTTCGCCGTCCGGCGATTCCAGCCCGAGGATCAGCATGTGCTCGGCCAGCCAGCCCTCGTCCCGCGCCATGGCGGAAGCGATGCGCAGGGCAAAGCACTTCTTGCCGAGCAGCGCGTTGCCGCCGTAGCCGCTGCCGAAGGACCAGATCGAGCGCTCCTCGGGGAAGTGGACGATGTACTTGGTCTCGTTGCACGGCCAGGGGACGTCGTTTTCGCCCGGCGCCAGCGGCGCGCCGACGGAATGCAGGCAGGGGACGAAATCGCCGTCGCCCAGGACCTCCAATACCTTGCTCCCCATCCGCGTCATGATCTTCATGTTGACCGCCGCGTACGCGGAATCGGTGATCTGGACGCCGATGTGGGCGATGGGCGATCCCAGCGGTCCCATGCTGAAGGGGCACACATACATGGTGCGGCCGCGCATGCAGCCGTCGAACAGGCCGCTGAGCGTCCGCTTCATCTCGTCGGGGTCGGTCCAGTTGTTGGTCGGTCCCGCGTCCTCGGCCTTCCGCGAACAGATGAAGGTGCGGTCCTCGACCCGGGCCACGTCGCCGGGGTCGGAACGGGCGAGATAGCTTCCCGGGCGTTTTTCTTCGTTGAGCCTGATGAGGGTGCCGCCGTCGACCATCTGCCGGCACAGGCGGTCGTACTCTTCCTCGGAACCGTCACACCAGTGGACGGCGTCGGGCTTGCACAGGCCCTTGACCTCATCCACCCAGGCCAACAGCCTGGCGTTGCCGGTTTGCTCACCGCCCGTCATGCGTCTCCCCCAACAGGTCGTCTCCCCCCCCGAGGACGCAAAGCCGCCGTGCGGGATCGGGCGGCGGCTGCAATGCGAATTGTTCTGATATGTGGCGCAATATCGGGACGCTTGCAAGGAAAACAGCGGGTTTCCGGCGGCCGGGGCCGGCGCCTCCGTCATCGGCGCCCGGCCGAGGCCACGCGCCTCCGCGCCTCTTCTATGCATTCCCTGTCGGCGCTTCGCGCCTCCGCGCCTCTTCTATGCATTCCCCGTCGGCGCTTCGCGCCTCCGCGCCTCTTGCACCAGGCGCACCAGCTCCGCCCGGCACGACTGGGCGTCGTGCACGGGTGCGTCGAAGTCCAGGCGGGCAAGCCTGCCCTGAAGCCTCAGGTCGGCGCCATGGGGATCGACGCCGATCATTTTCCAGGCCTTGCCGCGCCGCCCCAGGAGCACGTTGGCGTAGAGCGCGATCGCCTCGGCGTGGTCCCGGTTCATGTGATCGAGAACGTCCTGCTCGCAGTCGGCAAGCGCCGCCGCGGCATCGGCGTCGGCGGCCAGCTTGGCGCCCTTCAGCCACACCGCGCGGCCGAAACCGCCGACGTAGCGGGCCCGTTCCACCGCCATGGTGTGGAAATGAAAGTCGCCGAACCCGGCGTACCGGCGCGCCTGGGGGTGGCGGGCGAGAAAGCGGCCGGCAAGGCGTTCGTCCGCGGTCCTGGTCAGACGCCCCATCACGGTCACCCGCGGGCCGGTCTGCGGATTGGCCCGGCGCGACGCCTCCTCGAACAGCAGCGACGCGCGCCCGTCGGCCTCCAGGTTGCGGGTGTGGTCCGACAGCCTGGACAGCAGCAAGATGGGGCTCCCCCCCCAGTCGCAGGCCACGGTGACCAGCGATGCGTAGGGCCACCCGGCGGTGTCCGCCTGCGCCGCCTCGGCCGGTTCCGCCAGGGCCGTCGCCAGCGCCCCCCACCGCGCCCGGCGCATGAGGCCCAGGGCGGCGGCGCGATCGTTCGTCGGTGCGGGCACCGGGGTTCCGCTCAGGCCGCCGGCTCGTTCCCGGCATGGCCCAGCACCATATCGCGCAAGGTGACGATCCCCGCCGGCGTGCGATCCTCGTTGGTGACCAGCGCCCGGGACAGGCCGAACTTCAGCAAAAGCCGGATGGCGTACCGGATGTTCATGTCGGCCGGCAGGGTCAGCACCGGCTTGGACATGACTTCGTAGACATTCACCCTTTCCGGGGCCCGGTCCTTGCCGATGACCTGCCCGGCGACGTCGGACACCACCAGCAATCCATACTCGTCGTGTTTGTCCCGGCGCTCCACCACCAGGGAGTTGACGCCGGCGCCGCGCATGATCTCGATGGCTTCGCGGACCGTCGCCATGCCCCCGATGGTGCGCACCGACCGGGTCATGACGTCGCCGACCGTGACGTGGGTATGCTCGGTCATTGGTCTTCCTCGATTTCGTGCAACAGGGTAGCGGCCTGGGTTTTCAGGCCGACGGCGTCCTCGATGGCGATCTCGAAGGCGATACCGGCCCCCGGCTCGTCGTCGAAATTGCCGGCGGCGGCGATGGTCTCCAGGATTTCGCGCGCCCGCGCCTCGACGACCAGGAACAACAGCACGTCGCGGTGGGCGCTCAGGTCGAGGCCGAGAAAGGTCTTCTCCGGCTTCAGCCCTTCGCCGCGGCCGCCGGTGATGACCGTCGCCCCGGTGGCGCCGGCCTCCCGGGCGGCTTTCATCACCGCCTCGGTCTTCTCGTCGTCGACGAGCGCCATGATGAGTTTAAGGTTCATCGCTGTGATCTCCCTCTTTGTGCCGCCTGGCCTGCCGCCACGAGGTCAGCTGGGCGTAGCCGAGGACCGCTATAATGGGAAACAGGCAGGCAAATGCAATCAATCCGAACCCGTCGATCAGCGGGTCGCGCCCCGGAATGGCGGACGCCAGGCCCAGTCCGAGGGCCGTCAACACGGGCACCGTCACCGTGGAAGTGGTGACCCCGCCCAAATCATAGGCCAGGGGGACGATGGTCTTGGCGGCCCACGCCGTCTGCACGACCACGATCAGGTATCCGGCCATGATAAAGATGGGCAGCGGCGTGCCGGTGACGATGCGCAACGCCCCCAGGGCGACGCCCACCGCCACGCCCGCCGCCACCACCAGGCGCAGGCCCACGGCGTTGATGCTGCCGCCCGAAATCTGCTGCGCCTTGATGGACACGGCGATCAGGGCAGGCTCGGCGACCGTGGTGGCAAATCCGATGGCCGCCGCGAACACGTAAACCCAAAGGTAATCGCTCCAGCGCACGGTACCGCCGCCGGCGCCCGGGCCGATGAAAGCGGGCGCCGTAAGCTGCCGCGCCATGGCTTCGCCGATGGGGAACAGGGCCTTTTCCAGCCCGACCAGGAACAGGGTCAGCCCGACGAGGACGTAGACGAAGCCGACGGCGATCCGGCGCAGATTGGGCGGGCGCCGCCGGATGACCAGGAACTGGAAGGCGAACAGGATGGCGACGATCGGCGCCACGTCCACCAGGGTGGCCATGGCCGTGGCGAGGGTATGGTCCAAAAGCCCCATCCCGGTTCCCTCATACCAAGGAGCGCTGATCATGGCTCATAGAGATCGCGTAGGCGGCTCGTCGGGTAGGAGGAAAGTTGCAGGCGATGCGGTGCATCGTCAAAACTTTTCGACGCCCTCCGACGGGCCGCATACGCGACCAGAACGGCGGCTTACCAAGGCTTTCGGACGGCGTCGCGCACGCTTCGCGATGCCCCGCATCGCCACGGCGCACGCTCCTGGCCGAAAACCTTGGTAAGCCGTCTCTATGGGTCATGATCAGCGCTCCTTGGTATCAGACAACCATGCCGAAAATGAGCACGAAGACGATGGGCATGAGGCTGGCCAGGGCGATCAGGCCGAAGCCGGAGACCATCGGGCTGCGGCCGCGAATGGTGCTGGCCAAACCCACGCCCAGGGCGGCGACCAGCGGCACCGTGATGGTCGAGGTCGTGACCCCGCCGGAGTCATAGGCGATGCCGACGATCTCGGGCGGGGCAAAGTAGGTCAAGACGACGACGGCCGAATATCCGCCGATGACCAGGTAATGGATGGGCCAGCCTTTAAGGATACGAAACACCCCCAACACCAGGGCGACGCCCACGGACAGGGCCACGGTCAGGCGAAGGTTGAGGGCGTAATCGGACCGCGCCTCCTCGCCCGGGGCGATAAAGCCCGCCTCTCCGGCGGCCTGGGCGGCCTTGTCGGCGACCGCGATCAGGGCCGGCTCGGCCACGGTGGTGCCGACGCCCAGGCAGAAGGCGAAGGCCAAAAGGGCGGACAGGCTGCCTTTGCGGGCAAACGCGTCGGCCATGGCCTCGCCCAGGGGGAAAAGGCCCATTTGCAGTCCCTGGACGAACAGGGTCAGGCCGAGGATCACGAAGACCAGCCCCGCCAGCACCGCGCTCAGGTCGGGAAACGGTTGTCTGAGAACCACCGCCTGGAAAAAGACGATGACCAGCACCACCGGCGCCAAGTCGCGAACCGCCTCTCCCACCATGCGGAGAAGGCGTTGCAGGATCGAAACCATGGGCGTCCAATAGCGGCCGCGGCTTGGTCCGTCAACGCGCGGCTGTGCGCATGGAAGGCCCGCCTTAAGGGGAATGGCGTCCTTCGCCTCCCGCCGCGGCGGGGAAGGGACATGGAAACCTTACCGGGAACGGGCGAAGCGATTATACTCGATCCCGCCGCACAGGCCCGGTGCGGTGGCGCCGCTTTTGCGCGTTGGGGGAACGCCCGAGACCAGAGCGCACCTTGAAACCTGATTTCGCCGAGGGGTCTTTCCATGTCCCATACCATCGCCCTCGTCGACGACGACCGCAACATCCTCGCCTCGGTGTCCATGGCTCTCGAGGCGGAAGGGTTCACCGTGGAGACCTACACGGGCGGCGTTGAAGCGCTGGAGGCGCTGGGCCGCACGCCCGTGGACCTGGCCATCGTCGACATCAAGATGCCGCGCATGGACGGCATGGAGTTTCTCGAGCGGCTGCGGCAAAAGAGCGACCTGCCGGTGATCTTCCTCACCTCCAAGGACGAAGAGATCGACGAGGTCCTGGGCCTGCGGATGGGCGCCGACGACTACATCACGAAACCGTTTTCCCAGCGCCTTTTGATCGAACGCATCCGCGCCGTGCTGCGCCGCCGGGAACTTGCGGCGGCCGACCGCGGCGGCGAGGACCTGATGCAGCGTGGGCGCCTGGTCCTGGACCCGGCGCGGCACATGTGCACGTGGCGCGGCGGCGAGGTCAACCTGACGGTAACCGAGTTCCTGCTCCTGCAGGTCCTGGCCGTGCGTCCCGGGCACGTCAAGAACCGGAACCAACTGATCGACGCGGCCTACGGCGAACACATTTACGTGGACGACCGCACCATCGACAGCCACATCAAGCGCCTCAGGCGCAAGTTCAAGGAATTGGATCCCGGGTTCGCGCAGATCGAAACGCTATACGGCGTCGGCTACCGGTACCGCGGAGACTGACGCGGCGGGCCGGCATGACCATGGGGGCACCCAACCGGCCAAGGCGGCGCACCGTTTCGCCGATCACCCGGCGCATTCTCGCGGTGAATGTGCTGGCGCTGGGGATCCTGGTTGCCGGATTGCTGTACCTGGGCCAATACCGCCAAAGCCTTATCGACGCCGAACTCACGGCGCTTATGACCCAGGCCGATATGTTCGCCGCCGCCCTCGGCGAGGGCGCGGTCTCCGCCGGCAGCCAGACGGGTCAGCGAATTGTCCGCGACATCGCCCGCCAGATCGTCCGCCGCCTGGTGCAGACCACGGGCACGCGTGCGCGCCTGTTCGGCGCCGACGGCGTACTGCTGGCCGACAGCCGCCTGCTGATGGGCCCCGGCGGCATGGTCCAGATCCGCGAGCTGCCGCCACCGGACGTCTACAGCGAGATGGTGAGCGCGGTGCTGGAAATTTACGACCGCCTGGTCCTGTGGCTCCCGGTCCAGGATCCGATGCCCCCCTACCACGAGAAATCCGTCCAGCGGGCCGAAGACTATGACGAGGTGCCGCGGGCCCTTGCCGGCGCGAAAGAGGACGCGGTGCGCGCCGGCCGCGACGGCGGCATTATCCTCAGCGTCGCCGTGCCGGTCCAACGCTACAAGAAGGTCCTGGGGGCGCTGATGCTGTCCAAGGGATCGCGGGAAATCGAGGCCGCGGTGTTCGAGGTTCGCCTGGACATCCTCAAGGTGTTTGCCGTGGCGCTGAGCGTGACCGTGCTGCTTTCGATCTACCTGGCCGGCACCATCGCCCGGCCCATCCGCCGCCTCGCCGCCGTCGCCGAGCGGTTGCGCCGGAGCCGCGACCGCCGCGCCCTTCCCGATTTCGCCGGACGCAACGACGAGATCGGTGACCTCGCCAGGTCTTTGCGTGACATGACCGAAGCCCTGTGGGAGCGCATGGAGGCCATCGAACGCTTTGCCGCCGACGTCGCCCACGAGATCAAGAACCCGCTGACATCGTTGCGCAGCGCGGTGGAGACCGCGGCCCGGGTGAAGGATGCCGAAAAGCAACGCATACTGATGACCATTATCCAGGACGACGTGCAGCGCCTGGATCGGCTGATCAGCGATATCTCGGACGCTTCGCGCCTGGATGCGGAACTGTTGCGCGCCGAGAGGGCGCCGGTGGACATCGGCCTTATCCTCGGGGCCCTGGCGGAAGTGCACGAGGCCACGGCGGAAGCCGACGCTCACCGCGTGTCCCTGGATACCGAGCCGGATCTGGTGATCGACGGCGTCGAGGGGCGGCTCGCCCAGGTGTTCCGCAACCTCATCGCCAACGCCGTTTCCTTCGGCCCGCCGGCAAGCACCATCACGCTCACGGCGTCGCGGGAAGGAGACTGGGCGGAAGTGAAAGTCGACGACGAGGGCCCGGGCATTCCCGACGGCAAGCAGGCGGCCATCTTCGACCGTTTTTACACGGAACGGCCGGAACCGGAGAAGTTCGGCACCCATTCCGGGCTGGGTTTGAGCATCTCCAAGCAGATCGTCGAAGCCCACGGCGGCACCGTGCACGCCGAAAACCTGCGCGGCGACGATGGACGGGTGGTGGGCGCCCGGTTCGTGGTGCGCCTGCCCCTGGCGTGATCCGCGGGCCCCGCCCGGCGGGCATTTCTTGACAGCCGGGACCCACGGTTCCACGCTCCGCGGTCATGGTCCAGGTTCACGGCACCTGCGTCGACGTGGACGGCACGGCGGTCCTCCTGCTGGGCCCCGCGGGAAGCGGCAAGTCGGACCTGGCACTGCGCCTGATCGACGGCGGCGCGCGCCTGGTCGCCGACGACCGCGCCGACGTGCGCCTCGGCGATGGCCGCCTGGTCGTCTCGGCGCCTCCCGAAACGGGGGGCCTCATGGAGGTGCGCGGCGTCGGCGTCATGCGCGTGGACTCGGCAGGCGAGGCGCCGCTGGGGCTGGTCGTGGACCTGGTTCCCGCGGACGAGGTGGAGCGCCTTCCCGAGACCGCGGCGTGGGACTGTCTGGGAGTCTCGGTGCCGCTGCTCAAGCTGGCGCCATTCGAGGCTTCGGCGCCGGCCAAGGTTCGCCTTGCCGTGCGCCGCGTCACCGGGGATATAATACCGGTGCCATGAGCGACCAGGCCAACTCCCTGCCCGAGACCACGGAAAGCCGGGGTGACGGGCGCGCGCCGGTGCCGGACGACGCCCTGCGCGTGCTTCTGGTCACGGGCATGTCGGGGGCGGGCAAGACCTCGGCCCTGAAGGCCCTGGAAGACATGGGCTACGAGGCGGTGGACAACGTGCCGCTGTCGCTGCTGAACAGCCTCGTGGCGCCGGTCGGGCGCGGCCGCGGCGCCGGGGACGTGCAACGCCCCATCGCCATCGGCGTCGATATCCGCACCCGCGGCTTCGGCATCAAGCCGTTCGTCGAGCGCCTGGACCACCTGGGCGCCGAGACCCGGGTCGAGGTCCGGATGCTGTTCATGGATTGCGACGACGACGAGCTCCGGCGGCGCTACGCGGAGACCCGCCATCGCCATCCCCTGGCCTCGGACCGCCCGGTGAGCGACGGCATCGTGCACGAACGCGGACTCGTTTCCGCGCTGCGCGACCGCGCCGACGTCGTCCTCGATACCACCGGCATGGGGCCGGGGGACCTGAAGCGCATCCTCCAGGGGCATTTCGGGCTCGCGTCCGAGCCCGGGCTGGCCGTCTTCGTCACCTCGTTCTCGTACCGCCGGGGATTGCCCCGCGAGGCCGACCTGGTGTTCGACGTTCGCTTTCTCGCCAATCCCCATTATGATCCCAAGATGCGGCCGTTGACGGGCCTGGACCGTCCGGTCGCCGAATACGTGGCCGGCGATGCGGGGTTCGCGCCGTTCTTCGACGCCCTCACCGGACTCCTGCTGCCCCTGTTGCCGCGGTACGCCGGCGAGGGCAAAAGCTATCTCACCATCGCGGTGGGGTGCACGGGAGGGCGCCATCGCTCGGTGGTCGTCGCCGAGAAACTGGCGGCATGGTTGACTGGGCAAGACCAGCGCGTCCGGGTGCACCACAGGGATTTGACCAGGACCACCGGCTAGTGGAAGGACGGCGCGGCGCATGATCGGAATGGTGCTCGTAACCCACGGCCGGCTGGCCGAGGAACTGATCGCGGCATTGGAGCACGTGGTCGGCCCGCAGACCAACGTGTGCGCCGTGGGCATCGGCCCCGACGACGACATGGAACAACGCCGCGCGCACATCCTGGATTGCGTCGCCCATGCCGACGAAGGCGACGGCGTGGTGCTGCTCACCGACATGTTCGGCGGCACCCCGTCCAACCTTGCCATTTCGACCATGGACAAGGCCAATGTGGAGGTGATCGCCGGCGTCAACCTGCCGATGCTGATCAAGCTGGCAAGCGTGCGCAAGACCGAATCCCTGGCCGAGACCGCCATCCGCGCCCAGGAAGCGGGACGCAAGTACATCAACATCGCCTCGCAACTGCTCAGCCAGGACCAGAAATGAGGGGCGGCGAAGCCTCGACCCGGCGGCAGGGACGCACATCCAGGGGCACCGCGATCATCCGCAACCAGCGGGGGCTGCACGCGCGGGCCGCCGCCAGTTTCGTCAAGCTGGCCGGCACCTTCGACGTCGACGTGTCGGTGAGCAAGGGAGACCTGACCGTATCGGGACATTCCATTCTGGGACTGATGATGCTGGCCGCGGCCTCGGGCAGCGCGGTCGAGCTCGTCGCCACCGGGCCCGACGCCAAGCAGGCGGTGGCCGCGTTGACGGCGCTCATCGAAAACATGTTCGAAGAGCACTGATTTTTAGCCGCACGGTAGGCCGGTGAAACACAAGGAGAAGACGTTCAAGGGACTGGGCGTTTCGCCGGGCATCGGCATCGGCGTCGCCCATGTCCGCGAAGGCGGCGCCATCGAGGTGCCCACGTATCCCATCCCGGCGCGCCAAGTGGCCAAGGAGTGCGCCCGCCTCGAGGCGGCGGTGACCCGCGCCCGCCGGCAGATCGGCCGATTGCGCACCAAGGCCAGGGGCATGTCGGAGGCGGTGGCGGAGGAACTGGTCTACCTGCTGGACGCCTATTTTCACATGCTCAAGGATTCCCGCCTGGTGCGCGGCGCCGCGCGGCGCATCACCGGCGATCGCATCAACGCCGAGGCCGCGGTAGAGGCCGAAATGGCGGAAATCGCCAAAGGCTTCGCCGCCATGGACGACGCCTACATCAGGGCGCGCGTGGAAGACATCCGGGCGTTGGCCACCCGTCTGGTGCGCAACCTCACCAAGACGCCGGTGAAGCCGTGGTCGCTGGTGCCCAAGGGCAGCGTCGTCGTCACCGGGGAACTGTCGCCCGCCGACATCGCGCAACTGGACCGAAGCCGCATCGCCGGTGTCGCCACCATGCTCGGCGGCGCCGAGGGGCACACCGCCATCATGGCGCGGGCGCTGGGCCTGCCGGCGGTGTTCGGCGTGCCCGGTCTGATCGATGGGACGCAACCGGGCCAGCCCATGATCGTCGACGGCGATACCGGCCACGTGGTCGTCGACCCCTCGCCGGCGACGCTGGCGGCATATGAACGCCGCCACGCGGAAAGCGTTCGCCAGGCGCGGCGCCTGGCGCGCCTCAGCAAACAGCCCGCCGTCACCCGCGACGGCACCGAGGTGCTTTTGCAGGCCAACGTGGAACTGCCCATTGAAATGACCCTGGTGAAGCAGGCCGGCGCCGCCGGCATCGGCCTCCTGCGCACCGAGTTCATGTTCATGAACCGGGACGACATCCCCGGCGAGGATGAACAATACCGGGCATTGTGCGATCTGATAGAGCCCATGAAAGGCCAAGCGGTCACCGTGCGCACCCTCGACGCGGGCGGCGAGAAGACATCCGCGGCGCTGATGGGCGACTTCGGGGCCAGCGCCTCGTCCGCCCTGGGCCTGCGCGGAATCCGCATGTCCCTTGCCCGCGCCGACGTTTTCGAGACCCAGTTCCGGGCCATCCTGCGCGCCGCCGACCACGGCCACGTGCGCATCCTCCTGCCCATGGTGTCCACCGTGTCCGAGGTCCGCCGGGCCCGCGAGATCCTGGGCCAGGCGGCCAGCCGCCTGAAGCGCCGGGGCTTCAGCGTGGTCGATCCCCTGCCGCCCCTGGGCACCATGATCGAGGTTCCGGGGGCGGCGCTGGCGGCGGACTCCCTGGCCCAGGTCAGCGACTTCTTCGCCATCGGGTCCAATGACCTCACCATGTACACCCTGGCCATCGACCGCGGCGACGAGCAGGTGGCGCGCCTGTACGACCCCCTGCATCCGGGCGTGTTGCGCCTGATCCAGTTCTCGGCCGAAGCGGCGCTGCGCGCCCGCATCCCGGTCAGCATCTGTGGCGAGATGGCGGGCGATCCCCGCTACACGGCCCTCCTTCTGGGCCTGGGGCTGCGCGAGTTTTCGATGGTGGCCTCCAGTATTCCCCGGGTCAAACAACGCATCCGCAACCTGGACCTGGTCGCCGCCAACCACCGGGCGCGCGTCATCATGGACCAGGTGGACGCCGGGCGCATCGCCACCCTTCTGGATGACTTCAACGCCCTGGCTTGAAAGCGGGCTGGCCGTGACCACCTTGAACCTTGCGGCCCGGAGGCGCGGCTGCTAAGAGGCGGATATGCAGGAGACAGCCGACATGGGTTCGTTCGACGACTGCAAGGTGGCCGATACGTCGCTCGCCGACTGGGGGCGGAAAGAAGTCGCCATCGCCGAGACCGAGATGCCGGGCCTCATGGCGCTGCGCGAGGAATACGCGGGCCAGGGGCCGCTCAAAGGGGCGCGCATCGCCGGCTGCCTGCACATGACCATCCAGACGGCGGTGCTCATCGACACATTGGTCGATCTCGGCGCCGAGGTGCGCTGGAGTTCGTGCAACATCTTCTCGACCCAGGACCACGCCGCGGCCGCCGTCGCCGCACGCCGCATCCCCGTGTTCGCCTGGAAGGGCGAAACCGAGGACGAGTTCTGGTGGTGCATCGAGCAGACCATCAACGGCTCCGGCGGCTGGCATCCCAACCTGATCCTCGACGACGGCGGCGACCTCACCAAGCTCATGCACGATAAGCATGGCGGTCTTCTGGACGACGTGCGGGGCGTTTCCGAGGAAACCACCACCGGCGTCCACCGCCTGTACGAGATGGCCGAGGCGGGCACGCTCAGGGTTCCCGCCATCAACGTGAACGACTCGGTCACCAAGTCCAAGTTCGACAACCTGTACGGCTGCCGCGAAAGCCTGGTCGACGGCATAAAACGGGCCACCGACGTCATGATCGCCGGCAAGGTGGCGGTGATCTGCGGGTACGGCGACGTGGGCAAGGGTTCGGCGGCCAGCCTGCGCGGCCTGGGCGCGCGGGTCATGATCACCGAGATCGACCCCATCTGCGCCCTGCAGGCGGCCATGGAAGGGTACCGGGTGCTGACCATGGACGAGGCGGCCCCCCTCGGCGACATCTTCGTCACCGC
Source organism: Pseudomonadota bacterium (assembly GCA_022572335.1). GTDB lineage: Bacteria > Pseudomonadota > Alphaproteobacteria > Rhodospirillales > 2-02-FULL-58-16 > JACZQZ01. Next base: position 978 of record JACZWD010000058.1, on the reverse strand, counting down.
CACCGGGAACCTGGACGTCATCACCCTCGATCACATGCGCCGGATGAAGGACCGGGCCATCGTCTGCAACATCGGCCACTTCGATTCCGAGATCCAGGTGGCGGCGCTGAGGAACTACAAGTGGCACAACGTCAAGCCCCAGGTGGACGAGGTCGAGTTCCCCGACGGCAAGCGTCTGATCGTGCTCGCCGAGGGACGCCTGGTGAACCTGGGGTGCGCCACCGGCCATCCCAGCTTCGTCATGAGCGCGTCGTTCACCAACCAGGTGCTGGCCCAGATCGAGTTGTGGAACAACCCGGACCGGTACGGGAAAAAGGTCTACATGTTGCCCAAGCACCTGGACGAGAAGGTGGCGATGCTGCACCTGGGCAAGCTCGGCGCCCACCTGACTAGGCTGAGTCCGGAGCAGGCCGACTATATCAACGTGCCGGTCGATGGGCCGTTCAAGCCGGACTACTACCGCTACTGATGGCCCGCGGCCGTGGCGCGGCGCTTCGGCGGGGGCGGTCTTGTTCGGCCGCCCCTTGGCGCATAGGATTCCCCGGTGCTGATATTGAGACCAAGGAGTGCTTCTGACAGACGCGCCGCCCCGGGGCCGGCGCCGGCCTGGTAATGGAAACCGTTGTCGCCTTCGCGCTCGGCGCCCTCGCCCTGGCGGCGGTGGCGGCGCCGTTCATGGTGCGCCAGCACCGCCGGTTGGCCAGGCGGACGACGACCGCCGGCGCCTCGCCGACGCCGCCGAGCGGGACGGCGAGATCCTGGCGGCGGCGCCCGACGGCCTTTTCCTGTGGGACCACGTCAACGGCGGAGAAAGCTGTTCGCGCCGTCTGGCCGTGCTCCTCGGCCTGGCCGCCGGGACTCAGGCGCGGTTCGCCGACGTGCGCGCCCGGTTCGAGGGCGAGACGGCGGCGGCGCTGGACAAGGCGGTGGCGGCCCTGCGCCGGGACGGCACCGCATTCGACCTGCTGCTGCCGGCGG
>JACZWD010000240.1 GCA_022572335.1 Pseudomonadota bacterium | reverse complement strand
GTCGGCTCCCCGGCCGGGGCCGGGCCGGCGCTGGCGCTCAGCGCGGTCATCGTCAAGGCGGTCAATCTCCGCGCCGGGCCGTCCATCTCCACCGCCGTCGCCACCCGCCTGCCGGGACGGACTGCGGTGACCATCCTCGGGCGCAGGGAGAACTGGTACCGGGTTTCGGCCGCCCGCGATGGCGTGTCCATGGGCGGCTGGGTGCGCGCCGATTTCGCCGTCGTCGACGTCACCACGGCGCGCGCCGCGGAACCGACGCCGCCAACCGCCGGGCAGGTGGTGGAGAATGCGCCGCGCCAAATCCCGGCGACGGCCCGATCGCCGGGCGCCGAAACGAACCCGCTGAGTCAATTCCTTGCCGAGTTGGGCGCCCGGGATGCGCCCCGGCCCGCCGCAAATATCGCCCTTCCGGGCGGCGGCCTCGGGTCCCTGGCGCCGGCCGGCGAGACCGCGGGCACACCGGCCGGCGGGTGCGGCGGGGACATCGGCGGCACTTGGGAGAGCGCCAGCGGCCGGACGGCCCTGGGCCTGGACGCCGCCAGCGGAACCGGGGCGCTGAAATCCCGCCAGGGGCGGTACCGCGCCGTCACGCCGTTCACCTGGTCGGCGACCGCCGACTCGATCACCGTCACCTATACCGGCCCGACCCGGTTCTACGAGACCGGCACGGGCAAGAAGGTGGACTTCGAGAAAGACTCGAAAGGCGGCACCGTGCACTGCGCCTTCACCGGAGACACGCTGACCATGGGCGGCGTGGCCTACCGGCGGCAATAGGCGGCGGACCGTTGTTCATCCGTGTCCGCCCGTGTCCGCCCGTGTCGAATGATGACGCGCGCCGAGGGCGGGAGATCGTCGGCGTGGAAACCTCAACGGTGGAAATCGAACACGGATGAACACGGATGAACACGGATGAATATTCGTCCCGGCGAACCCACGGGAAGGCTTGGCGAAGGGATCGTCCGAGCCGGCTTTCGGGGTGTGGAATGAATACCGGAATGCCGTATTACGGGTGTTTGCCGTGCGCGGCACAGTTCATTTCGGTATCGAACAACAGGCGGCAGCGGTAGATGTCCTTGGTCGCCGGATAGATGACGAAGAACCCGTCCCCGCCGTCGGAGACGTAGACGGTCTCCGGGGCGCGCGGCGAGTCTATGACGGTGGCGGTTATGGCCGCGGCGATCAGCGCCCCCGCGATGATGATCGCCCGTGATGTTCCCATGGCACTGCCCTTCTCACTCGCCGGGGAAGGCGCCGGACGGAGCCCCGGCGGCGGAGCCATGGGCCGATGATCCGCCGGTGCGGAAGACCATTACGCGGGTTCGGGCCGGGCGCCGCGCCTGACGCCGCCCGGCCCGGGTGCGACCGCCTTCATGCCGTACCCTTCACGCGCACGTGGCTGATGACCTGGCGCACGTAGGCGATGGTGCGGCTGTGGGCGATGACCCGGTCGAGCTCGCCCTGGTTCTGGGCGATGCCGATCAGGTATACGATTCCGTTGACCGTCTCGATCGCGTAATTGATCGCCAACACCTTGTTGTCCAGGGTCAGCTTGCTCTTCAACTGGGTGGTGATCCAGGAATCGCGGGCCAGGTCGACGAAGCCGCTGTCCGACGTGACCTGGATCTCGTTGATCACTTCCCTGACGCCGATGACCTTCCACGCCAGGCGCACGGCATCGGCGCGCATCTCAGGGTCCTCGACCACGCCGGTCAGCAGGATGCGGCCCTCATAGGCCTCGACCCCCAGTTTGAGCGTAAGCGTCTCGTCCTGTTGCAGCCACAGCTTGACGATCTGGGCCTCGAGGTTGAGGTCGATGGCCGCGGCCTCGATGCCGCGCTCCTGATACGCCGCGACCCCCACGGTCGCCCCGACACCGGCGGCGACGCCGACGCAGCCGCCAAGCAAGAGGGCGATCAAGGGAACGAACACATGGGAGAGGTAGGGGGCAAGGCGCGTCCGACTCATCTGGCGTGGTCCTGTTCCACGGGGCGATAGGAATTTCACGACCGCCATTCTAAATCCTCCGCGGCCGGGCCGGAAGGGCTTGTTGGGGCAAACGCCGACGCGCCGCGGGCGGCCCCCGTCGGCGGCGATCGGACACCGTTCCGGTGCCGTTGGGCATGCCGATGTTGTGTCTGGCGAACGCCGGACGGCTGCCGGGCCGTCAGGCGGTACGGGCCGTTTCCACCGGCCGGCCGGCGGCCTTCCATTCGGGATAGCCGTCGACGAGCCGGCGCGCCGCGAACCCGCGGCCTCGAAGCGCCGCCACCGCCTCGAAGGAAAGGACGCAATACGGGCCGCGGCAATAGGCGACGATGTCCCGGCGTGGCGACAATTCCTGAAGACGCTTCTCAAGCTCGCGCAAGGGAATATTAATCGCGCCAGGCAGGTGCCCGACGGCGAACTCTTCCGCGGGACGCACGTCGAGCAGGGTCGCCGATCCGCTCCGCATGCGCTTGATCAGTTCATCGTGCGATACCGGCTCGAGGCTGTCCAGCTCGCGGAAGTACCCGTCCAAAAGCTTCTGCACCTCGGCCACGTTCCCCTCGGCGATCCGCCTGAGCGCCGAGAGAACGTCGACCACGGCTTCGTCGGCGAGCCGGTACAGAACATGTTTGCCGTCCCTGCGGACGTCCAGGAGTCCGGCGCGGCACAACCGCTGAAGGTGCTGCGACGCGTTGCCCACCGAGAGACCGGCAAGCCGGGCCACGGAGTCCACGCCGCGCTCCCCCTGGCCGAGCAGCTCGAGGATTTCCAGGCGGTGCGGATGACCCAGGGCCTTGGCCACGGCGGCGAAGTGGAAGAACAGCGCGTGCTTCGGGCTTTCACTTGACATGGCGCGCAAACGGTTATTACATCATTCCATAGAATAATGGAATGATGGCTTGACCATGGGCAGCATGTCAAGGGCCGCCCGCCGCCACAGCCCGAGCCCTAGTGACCTGCATCAGCTAAATTGCGCCCATACGACGGCGTTGCGAGGTTTCCGGCTAGGAGCGCGTCGCGCCTTGGTGTGCGTGCACCACAAGCGGCGCGCGACGACGCCGGGGGCCGCGGGGGCGTCCACCGCATACCGTAGCCGGGGGGGACACCCCCCTTGTCCCCCCGGAAGCCTCGCAACGCCGCCCTTCGGGTCGCTTTTCCCGTCCCCTCGGGGGTCGCGGGGGCGCCCCCCGCATACATTGTCGGGGGGACACCCCCCGGTGGCCCCCC
>JACZWD010000239.1 GCA_022572335.1 Pseudomonadota bacterium | reverse complement strand
GACGGGGCATCGATCATCTCCTCAACACACAAAATCTGGTGCCAAGAGAATCACAATTCCCAAGTCTTGTGAATCCCAAAAATGTGGGATCCGATTCTACCTAATCGGAAAACGCTCTAGGGACGGGGGGTCAAAACCGGGGTCGTGCCGGCGGCGCTTGGCCGGGGGTGGTTCAGCTTGTTCTTTCCTTGAGGGTTGCGATCAGCTTATCCACGTCGCCATCGTATGCCCGCATCATGGAGACGAATTCCTGGCGTTGGGTCTGCACCATACTGATGCCTTCGACCATCAGGTCGATGATGCGGTACCGGCCGTCCCGCTGGCGCAGCCGCCAGACGGCGTTGACGGGCTGGCTGCCGGCCCGGGCGACGATGCAATAGACCAGGAAATCCTTGGTGCCGTGGGCCCGGGTCTTGACCACATCGAAGCGCTCGACCGGCCCGCCGCCGCTGATCCTGGCCGTGTAAACGGTCAGGATGTAATCCGAATAGGCTTCCACGTAAGCTTGGCGCTGCCGTTCGCTGGCGGCCCGCCAGTAGCGGCCGAGCACGAACCGGGCAATGGGCGGGATGTCGATGGCCCGGGCCAACAGGCGGCGCAGGCCTTCGGCGCGCTGCTCCGCCGACCGGGAGGAATCCGACAGCACGGCCACGGCCTCCTGGACCATCCTGCGGATGGCTTCCGCGGCTGGATGTTCGGCCGGTGCTGTTCCCCCGGCCGGTGCCAGGGCGGAAAGCTCCGCGGTTTCCGTCATGCCGAAATGCCGGGCGTCCAGCGTGCCGGTCTCCGGGAAGCCGGTGTGAGCGGACGTCGTTGGCGCCAACCCCACGGCCGCTGGCGCCATGGCCACGCCGCGGCCCGTCTCCACGCCCGCACACCCTGCCAGCGTCATGCCGAGCATGGCGAGGACCAACGGAAAATCACCAAACCTCGAATTACGCATAGACTTCATCTCCTGTATCTCCTGTCACAGAACGGCCGGTTTGTCGCACCCCGCGCCGGCGACGGCGATCAGTGGCAGGCCACGCGAATGCCGCGAAAGACGCCTCATCCCGCCCTGGAACCGGTGTTCTTGTTTGTCCGGGCCGCCGGGCCTTCGCCGAAGACCGCGAGCCGAAAGGACGGCGCTCGCCCGGCATGGGCACGGTGGATTCTTGAGTGCGCCCAATAGAGATTCCAACGGACTTCCAAATAGACTGATGCTTAAACTATAAAATACTATTAATTCATAAACATGCAATACTTTTTACTTATACTTACTTTTACGATAACTTAGCAGTAATTTTAAAAGAATTTTCCGGTTGATGCCGGCACCCATACCGTTGGTGAGTTTATTTCGGCGGTGGGTGCGGCCACCGGCCTCAGCGTTTCATCGTGTCCAACGAAATCGACATCGTTGTTGCCGCGGGGTATTCCCTCCAGATCAAGGGTGGCGGCACCAACACCGGCTCCAATTTCCTCACCCAAACGGGGCTGACCGCCGGCTTCAAATCCGGCACAAGCGTCACCTCCGCGCTCGGCGCTACCGGAGGCACGCTGAACGTTTATGTCGGTGGCTATTCGCGATCTTCCAGCGGCACGATCACCGTGCTGGTTGACAACCAGGACCTTGTGATCAGCCCGGAACCAGCAGCGTCCGGGTTAAGTTTGCTGATTTTTCGACGGATACCAGCTCTGGCAACGTCGGCACCCAGGATACGGCGACGCTCAACGATCTAACGATCTATCTGGACACGAAAGGCGACATAACCGCCCTTACCAACGGAAATTCGACGACCGTCGCCAAGAATGGCCAGAGCGGTAGTGCCACTGGCGATTTCCAGATCGTCGTCTCAAACAGTGGTCAAACGGTGACGACGAACGTCGACACCAACTCATCCACCACCGTCAGCATCGCGAACTCGGCTTTTGGCAGCACGTTCAATTTCAAGGCGGACGACTCCGCCATGGTTGCCGGCCAAACGGCGATCGTGAAGGTAACCAATGACACCGGCGACGGCGAGAACGATTTGAGGGTTGTGTTCAATGCGGCCGGCGATGCCAGCATCAACGTCAAGGCGGTCGATGTGACGGCACTCGGTCTTCTCATCAACGCCTCGGTGAGCAAATGGGCGACCGACACCTACAACACCGCGGCGATTACCGAGATTGACGCGGCGCTTAAATCGCTTCGCGTAAGCGGCCAGGCGTTGGCCACCAACCTGGGCGTGATCCAGACCCGCGAGGACTTCACCGATCAGTTCATCAACACCCTCCAGGAGGGCGCGGCGAGCCGACCCTGGCCGACCTCGATGAGGAAGGCGCCAACCTGTAGGCCCGGCAGACCCGCCAGCGGCTGGGCGTTCAGGCCCCGTCCTTCGCCGGCCAGGCGGAGCAGGGAATCCTCGCCCTCTTCCGCTAGGATGACGACGCCGTTCGTCGGCGAACGGGGGCTCCGCGCCCTCCATTTCGCACCGGGACGTTCGCCCAAGACGCATTTCCGGCGTCAGGGGCCGCGTCCGCGGCGCCGGCTTAACGGCTCAGGCTCCGAAAGGCAGGAAATATGCGCTAACGAAATACGGCGCGGACATCGCCGGCTCCTCCGGCACCCTGGCCCGCGGCGCGTCGACGGTGGAGGGCGCGAAATTCCGCCGGGCGGGCGGCTGGGCAGCCGCATCCGGGGCCGGTTGTCCGGCGTACGGGCGCAAAGTGGCCAAGTCGAAACATATCGAAACCACCGGGGATGCGGCCGGCAGGTACCACGACCGCTTGCCGGCGGCTGCGTACGCGGCACACCGGGCACCGTTGGCCGCCAGGGGCGCGGCCGTGTTCCCGGATTCCGGGGCGGAGACCGCCTTGCTCCCGGGGGCGGCAACGGGGACAGGCATTGAGGACGGCGCCTGCGCCGCCGATTCCGGTGTCCACGCCCTCTCCGATTGCGGCGGAGGGGAGTCCATGCCCTCGGTGATGGTGGCCACCGCCCACTCATCCATAGTCGCCAGGGCGGGTCCGCCGCGATCGGCCGATGCCGTTTCCAGCCCGAGGGCTTGGTCGGGCGCGACGACGGATTCGATCCCGGCCACGGGCGTCGCGTCCGGAGCCGGCTCCATTGTCCGGACGGGGTTAGAGACCAACGTGGGGTCCGCGGCCTGAATCGGGGCCGGGGCGGGGTCTGAAACCGGGACAGGGTCCGTGACCGGGACGGGAGCCGACTCCGGGGCCGACGCAAGGGTCGAAACCGGGT
>JACZWD010000238.1 GCA_022572335.1 Pseudomonadota bacterium | reverse complement strand
AATGGCCCCGGGCGGTCGACGACCACTACGCCAGCCTCGCCGAAATCCTGGGACTCATGGAACCGGACGAGCGCGCCCGCTTCGAGGACGACTACGCGCGCACCACCGGCGTCCTCCCCGAGCCGGTCATGAAACAGTTGCGCGCCGGGCTGCTCTCGGCGGACCCCGCCGCCCAGGCCTTCGCGGCCACGCGCCTTGACCGGTTGAAGGACGCCGATCCGGACCTCATCGCCATCATCCCCGAAGACGAACGCGACCGCGCCCGGATCATCGCCGGGTTCGCTGACCTGGGCCTGCCGCCGCCCCGCGCCGTCGAGCTGGCGGCAAAAAAAATGGCGCAGCGGGTCCTCCCGTCCGAAGACCTTACCGGCGGCGCCGGCGACCATACGCTTTCCGGCGGTGCCGGCGACCATACGCTGCCCGTTGATGTTCGCGGTGGAAACGAGGACGGAATTCCCCTGATCGGCCCCGGCGGCGTGGGCACGGGCGAAGACGACACCGCGCCCGGCGAAAAGGATACGCCGGGCGACGGCGGAGCCGTGGATGCCGGAGACGGCGGGGAAAAGCGTAGTGGTGGCGATGAACCCGAACCCCGCGCCGGCCCGGACGACGATACGCCGGAAGACGGCGCCCCGCGCGGAAGCGGACCTGACGCCGATATCGTCCCCAGCGCCCGGAAGCTCGGGACGGACGGACTGAGCGGCGTGCAGAAGCGGCGGATTGCCGACGCCAAGGCGGAATTCGACAAACTGGCAGGACTGCACCCCGGAAGCCCCGAGTTCAAACGCGCGAGAGAACGGTTGTCCAGGCTGCAACAACGATTGACCAAGACCGAGCGGCTGGAGTTGGTTCGCCAGGTCATTGCCGACATTCCGCTCCGCGGGCTCGCCGGGCGCGGCACGGACCGCCTCCTTGCGGACGGACAACCGAACCGCCCAACGGGCGAGCTACGCCGGCCGTCCTTCCGCAGCGAGTTCGTCGAGAACACTCTTCTCGGTCAACTCACGCTGAAGCCGCTCGGAGACGCCATCGCCGGGCTGCGGGGGATGGCGGGGCTCGATCCCGTCAATCCGTTCAGCGGCCGGATCCTGTCCAAGAAAGAGGTTCAGGAGACGAACGTCCTCACCCTCGTCGGCGCCGGAACTGCCGGTGCCGGTAGGCTCGCCACGCTGGCGCGGAATATCCCCGCTCCCCGATCCCTTGGCAACGTGAAGGTGCGTAAGTGGTACCATCAGCAGCTCGATGCGATTCCCGACGCGCTCGATGGCAGCCGGCCCTTGGATGTGCAGGCAAAGCTGGCGCATCGTTTGAGAAACGAAGCCCGCGATACTGGGCGAGAGGTTATGAAGGACCTTGAAGGGGCAAAGACGCTGTCTCCCAATTGGACGTTCGAGGAGATGATTCAAAAAGCTCGCGACCGGGGCCTCGAAGGCGACGGCATTTGGAGGTATATTATTGAGGCCGCAAAAAGGTCGAACCCGGTCGTAGATAAGTCCCTCGGCGTCACGAGAAAGAAGTGAGCGCACCGACTAGGAATGTCACATGGGAAAGAAATGGGTAAATACGAGGCGAAATCGCCAGGGCGCATTGGTCGTCGAAATTATTCCCGAGAATCGGCTGGCCGACGAGGTGATGGAAGAGCTGGTCGGATTTCTCGAATCGGATTACGGCGCAAAAGTAACGAAAAAAGCCGACAGCCCTTTTGACCGGAGATGGTTTTTGAAGATCGATGGTCACGACATTTTGGTCGACCTTGACGAGACTGTCGGGTTCGAAATCACCGCCGAAAGCCCGGAAGGCGAGGCCGTGCTCACCAAGATCGGCGAAGACCTGAAATCGCAACTGGAGTAGGAACGCCCCGTCGTCGGCCGGGCCGCCGCCGGGCAACGCCTTGCCCGGCTAAAGGACGGTAATCCAGCCCTCGTCTCCGCCATCCCCGAAGACGAAAGCCGGCCTCGGCCCCCGGTTTCAACTTCCTTCCGATCAAGGAGTCTCCGTGATTAACGGCTGGTGGCCTCACGGCCATGGGGGGGGCTCCGCCCCCCACACCCCCGCCAGGGGTTAACCCCTGGACCCCGTCAATCGGCTTCCAGGGGCCGCCGGCCCTTGGTCGGGATCAAAAGGGGCAACGCACCTTTAATGGCGCGAGCACCCGGCAACGATCGCCTCGGCGTCGATGCCGTATTCCCGGTACAGCCCGGGCACGGTGCCGCACTGGCCGAAGCGGTCGACGCCGAGCGGTACCACGCGGTGGCCACGGACCGAGCCCAGCCACGAAAGCGTCAGCGGATGGCCGTCGAGCACGGTCACCAGCATTGCCGACGGCGCCAGGGGCGCCAGCAGGCCCTCGATGTGCGATGTCGCTTCCCCGTCCCCGTCGCCGGCGGCCCTCCAGCCCGCATGAAGCCGGTCCGCCGAGGTCACCGCCAGCAGCCCGGCGTCGGGGACCGTCTCGCGCAGCCGCTCGAACGCCTTACCCGCCTCGCCGGCGAGGGCGCCGGAATAGACGATGGCGAGCCCGGCCCCGTCGCCGGGCGCCGTCCGCCAATAGGCGCCGGCGATGATCTCGTCCCGGAGGGCCCCGGAGACCGTGCGTTCGGGCTGGACCAGGGGGTGGGACGACAGGCGCAGGTACACCGGCCCGCCGTCCTTCTTCTGCATGTGGCGGAAGCCCCAGCACATGATGTGCGCCAGCTCGTCCGCGTAGGCCGGCTCGAAGGCCGCCAGTCCGGGCTGGCCGATGCCGATCAGCGGCGTGCCGATGGACTGGTGCGCCCCGCCCTCGGGAGCGAGCGTGATGCCCGACGGCGTGGCCACCATCATGAACCGGGCGTCCTGGTAGCAGGCATAGTTCAACGCGTCCAGGCCGCGCCCGATGAACGTGTCGTAGAGGGTGCCGACGGGCAGCAGCCGCCGGCCGAACAGGGGCCCGGCCAGTCCCAGCGCCGCCAGCAGCAGGAACAGGTTGTTCTCGGCGATGCCGAGCTCGATGTGCTGGCCGCCGCGCGCCATCTCCCACCTCTGGGCCGAGACCACGTGTTCGTCGCGGAACACGTCGGCCTGGCGGAAGCGGCTGAACAGCCCGCGCTGGTTGACCCAGCCGCCGAGATTGGTGGAGACGGTAACGTCGGGCGAGGCGGTGACGATGCCGTCGGCCAGCGCCGTGTCGCCGCGCCCGAGGTCATTCAGGATGCGCCCGAAGGCCTCCTGGGTCGACATGCGCGCCGAGGCG
>JACZWD010000237.1 GCA_022572335.1 Pseudomonadota bacterium | reverse complement strand
CGCGATTCCTGGATCACCACCCAGTTGAAGAGCAAGCTGACCCTGGACAACAAGGTGTTGGCGATCAATTACGCGATCGAGACGGTCAACGGAATCGTATACCTGATCGGCATCGCCCAGAACCAGGACGAACTCGACCGGGTCATCGCCCACAGCCGCACCATCTCCTACGTGCGCCGGGTCATCAGCCACGTGCGCGTGAAGGGTGCGGCATGAAGGCGGTTGCACCCGGGCCGGGCGGCGTCAGGCGCGGCGCGCCGCCCGAATCCGCGTAATGGTCGTGCGCCCCGGCGGGTGCAGAGCCGCCGCCTGCCAACCCCCTTGACGCGGCGCCCGCGCCCGACAGGATGGGGGCCATGTTCGACGTCTGCGTCATCGGCCACGTGACCCGGGACATCATCGCCATCAAGGGAAGGCCGGCGAAGTCCATGCCCGGCGGCACGGCGTATTATTCCGCCATCGCCTTCAGCAGCCTGGGCCATGCGACGGCGGTCGTCACCCGGGTGGCGCCCGGCGACGAGGACGCCCTGTTCGAAGGCCTGCGGGGCGCCGGCGTCCACGTGTTGTGCCGGCCCAGCGCCGCGACCACCCTCTACGAGAACACCTATCCGGACGACAGCCTGGACGTCCGGCGCCAGGAGGTGGGGGCCGTCGCCGAGGGGTTTTCCGAGCGCGACGTGGCGGGCGTCCAGGCCGCCGCCTTTCATGTCGGCACGTCGACCAGCGGCGACCTCGCGGCGGGGCTGTTGGGGACGCTTGCGGCGAAAGGCGCCATGTTGTCCCTCGATGTCCAGGGCCTGCTCAGGAAGGTGGACGGCCGCCGGGTGCGGCTCCGGGACTGGCCGGGGAAAGGCACCGACCTCGCCGGCGTCGATATCCTCAAGGCGGACCTGGACGAAGCGCGCATCCTCACCGGCGAGGAGTCCCCGGAGCGGGCGGCGAGGCGACTGGCCGAATTCGGGCCCACCGACGTGATCGTCAGCCTGGGCAGCGGCGGGTCCGTGGTCCTCAGCGGCGGCCGGCTCCACCGCATCGCCGCCGTGGCGCCGCAACGGCTGGTCGACGCGACCGGCTGCGGCGACACCTATATGGCCGGGTACGTCTCGCGCCGGCTCAAGGGCGAGGACGCGGAGCGGGCCGGGCGCTTCGCCGCCGCGCTGGCGACCCTGAAACTGGAACGCTCGGGGCCCTTCATCGGCACCGAGGCGGATGTGGAGGCCCGTCTGTGATCCGGCGGGCCGATGCGAAGGGACCTCGAGCGCACGGCAGCCACCCGGGAAGGAGACCCACCATGCCCCAACCCCCCGCAGCCGCCATCAGCGGCTTTCATGCCCACGTCTATTACGATGCCGGGACCAAGGAAAACGCGGCGCGTTTAAGGGCGGCCATCGAAGAGAATTTCGATGTCCGCATGGGACGCTGGCACGACCACCCCATCGGGCCCCATCCGCGCTGGAGCTACCAGGTCGCCTTCGCGCCGGACCTGTTCGGTGCGTTCATCCCCTGGCTGGCCCTCAACCGGCGGGACCTGGTGGTGTTCGTGCACCCGGAAACGGGCGAATCCGTCCCCGACCACACCGACCATGCCCTGTGGATGGGCGGGAAGCTGGACCTCAACCTCGACAAGCTGCGGTAGGGCCAAGAACCACGAATTCCGGGCACCCTTTGTCATCTGGATAGGACGCTACCTGTGCCAAGCGCTGCCGCGCGGGCTGTCCAAGGCGCCATGGGCCCCGCACCCCTCAGGCTTTTAGGGCCCACGGCCCTAAGAAAAAGCAGGGGCTCAGGGGAAGCGTGGCCCCAGTGGGGCCGCGAAAGTTCCCTGAGCGGGTGCAACCCCACTCGGCGCAGCCGACGTGGTCGGCGTGGCCGGAGCCCGGGGATTGACTCTCGCGAAGACATTTGTACAATTATTAAGAGAATATTCCCGTATCGGGGAAACCGACCGTATGAACCGTATGAAGAAATTTGTGTTGGCGGCGATACTCTCCGCGGTCCTCGTTTCGGGTGGCCAGGTCCTGGCCCAGGAATTCGGGACCATCACGTCCAACGGCCTGGGTGGATACAACACCTGGGGCAGCGACGGGCGCTCGGGCTCCATCACGCCCAACGGCCTCGGCGGCTACAACACCTGGGGCAACGACGGGCGCCACGGGACCATCACGCCGAATGGCCTCGGCGGATACAACACCTGGGGCAGCGAAGGGCGTCACGGGACCATCACGCCCAACGGCCTCGGCGGCTACAACACCTGGGGCAGCGGCGGGCGCTCCGGCTCCATCACCCCCAACGGTTTGGGCGGATACAACACCTGGCGGGACTGACGTCCGTTCCAACCCGTGTCCTGGCCCAGAGATTCGTACCCTATACGACGGTCTTGCGAGGCTTCCGGACGCCGTCGTATGGGCGCAATTTAGCTGATATAGTCCACTAATAGGCACCTGCACGATTTGGTGCCGGATGAGGGAATCGAACCCCCGACCTGCTGATTACAAATCAAAACCCCTCGCATCCTGGGGCGTTCAATCGGGTCCATCCTTCCCCCGATTTTCCTTTGAATCTCCTAATTTCCCGCCAGTTACACATTCAAGGCGGTTCGGGCGTGTTTACTCTTGTTCAACGGTCCGACTGTACCTATAGTGTCCATATCGCCGGGACATGGAGGTAGCAATGCCACAGATCGGATTTACGGATCGCGCCATCGCAGCCCTGCCGTTGCCCGACACGGGCCAAGTCGATTATTTCTGCAAGGGAGAGCCGGGCTTCGCCATCCGGGTTTCCCTTGGCGGCACGAAGGCTTGGTTCGTCAAATACATTTTCAAGGGTACGCAATACCGCCTTCCCTTGGGCCGCTATCCGAGCGTGGCCTTGGCGCTTCCGAGCTATCTGTTTGGCGTCGGGACCATTCTGATGACCTATCTCTTGGGGTCGCTGTTGCTGTCGCGCTGGGCCGGACTGTTGGGGTTGGAAACGCGGCGAACCGACGTTCTCCCGGACGGGCGCCGAGTGCTTAGGGTAGAGAGCCATGTACACTAAAATCAGCCGAGATCAGGCATGAATATCATTTCGTTCAAGCCCGAACATTTACCCGCTATCGAACACCGTTGGCCCGAGGTTGGGATTCCTACCGAGGTCATGCTGGCTACGGCTGAGTTTTACAGCACCGGATTTGCCCGTACCGGGCTTGTGAACGGACGCCCGATTGTGTGCGGGGGCATGATGCCGTTGTGGCCTGGAGTGGGGGAAGCCTGGGTCATCGGGTCAGACGAGTTGAAGCGGAACGTGATCGCTTTCCAGCGCGC
>JACZWD010000057.1 GCA_022572335.1 Pseudomonadota bacterium | reverse complement strand
CGCCGCCGGACTGTCTTTGGCGGCCTTGACCCTGGCCCTCATCCGTCTCAAGGAGTCCCTGGCGCCCGAAATCCGCGCGCGCCTGTCGGCGCAACCGCCGACGCAGCGCCGGGCCCAGTTCAAGAAAGCCTTGCAGCACCCCAACGTCGGGATGTTGATCGGCCTGTCCTTCCTTGCCACGTTCGTCTTCGCCGGGCTGGAAACCACCTTCGCCATGTGGTCCGAGCGCAAATTCGGATGGGGGCCGGAGCAGAACGGGTACATGTTCTCCTTCGTCGGCGTCTTGAGCGTGGCGGTCCAGGGAGGACTCATCGGCCCCCTGGCGCGCCGCTTCGGTGAGGCGCGCCTGATCGCCCACGGCGCACTGGCCCTGGCCATCGGGCTGGCCTTGATCCCGTTTTCCCATTCCCTGCCCGTTCTGCTGACGGCCATGGTGATCGTCGGCTACGGGTTCAGCGTCATGACACCGTCGCTGACCAGCCTCATTTCCCTGCAGGTGGGAGAGGACGACCAGGGCGGCGTAATGGGCGTCAGCCGCTCCGCCACGACGTTCGCGCGCGTGGTCGGCCCGGTGTGGGCCGGTTTCCTGTTTCACACCCTGGGCAAGGACTGGCCCTATTACATCGGCGCGGTGGTGATGGTCGGGGTCCTGTTCCTCGCCGCGCGCGCGCGCAAGGCCATCGCCGCCACGGAGGCCGCGTCGGCGGGCGCCGTGCCCGATGGCTAGCCCGATGGCTAGGAGCGGCGGATGGGTTCTTGAACCGTCACCGGCCCTTCGCTATATAGGGCCGAGGATCGCCGGAGCAGGACCATGAAAAAGGACATCCACCCCGACTACCACGAGATCACCGTCGTCATGACCGACGGCACCACCTTCACCACGCGCTCGACGTGGGGCAAGGCCGGCGACACCTTGAAGCTGGACATCGATCCCACCACCCACCCCGCCTGGACCGGCGTGCACCGCCTGATAGACAGCGGCGGGCAGCTGGCGAAGTTCAACAGGCGGTTCAAGGAGTTCGGCCTCAAGGGCTGACACACCCCGCACCGTTTCCCGCGCACCGGGCGCCGGCGCAAGCACGGCGCTTTTTTTTGGCGGCCGAGCCTGCCCGTGCCCCCGGCCGCAGGCATGCCCACACGGCCCGGGCCGGCAAGGAGGCGGGTCCTTGACAGCGCGCCGCGCCCACCCATATCTCGGGTGATGGGGGATGCCTCTCAAGCAGGGTCCGCCCATCGGACGTAGATTGGGGTTCGACCATCGGCAACGGGTATCGCGCGCAAGCCGGCCCAGGTGGACCCCGGGAACCCATGTCGCTTCGAAAGGAGAATATGGCTATGCGTACGACCGATTTTTCACCCCTCTATCGTTTTTCCGTCGGCTTCGACCGGATGCAGCGCCTTGTGGACGCCGCGTCCCGGTTCGATGACGCCGCCTATGCCTATCCGCCGTACAACATCGAGGCGCGCGGCACCGACGCCTATCGCATCACCATGACCGTCGCCGGCTTCGCGGAAAAGGACCTGGACGTGACGGTCACGGAGAACACCCTGGTCATCTCCGGCAGGAAACGGGACGAAGACAAAGGCGTTTCCTACCTGCACCGGGGCATCGCCGGGCGCGCCTTCGAGCGCCGCTTCGAGCTCGCCGACCACATCAAGGTGGTGGCCGCCAACCTGGTAAACGGCCTGTTGCACGTGGACATGGTGCGCGAGCTGCCCGAGGAAAAGAAGCCGCGCAAGATCGCCATCGGCTCCAAGAGCCCGTTCAAGGCCCTGACCAAAAAGGCCGCCTGACGGGCCGGCCTCCCATGACGCGAGGGGCGCGCCACCACCGGCGCGCCCCTTGGTATAACACCATTGATTAAGGGGCCGCCGTGTCGCCGGCGGCCCCCATTTATTGAACCTCAACCTGTTAAACTCGCGCCAATTTTGATTTTCGGGAAAAACTGTACCCACCCGGGCGCCCCCCGGTCAAGGGCCGTCCCGGGCAAAAAAAGCCGCCTCGTGAGAGGCGGCCCGAGTTTAAACAGGGAGGCGTCAAATGGATGAGACGATTGAAACGGTCGAAACGACCACGCCTCATCCACCCCCGACCATAGCCGCGACACCTTAAATTTCCCTTAACGTCCGCGCGTTTCATCATCGGTTTTCGACTCCGGGGATTCCGTGGCGGCCGACCGGGCGTGCGCCAGTTGTGCGAATCAGACGCTTGGTACCCGCGTTGTAGCATGAAAGTCCAAGGATGCGGCCAGGTCCCACGGAATCATTCGTCAGAATGGCGCCGCTAGAACTTGAACACCGAGTCGGCGCCGGTGCGGGCTTTTTCCTTCAGGGCGATGGCCTCGCCGGTGCGGGCGATCTCCGCCTCCAGCTCGCCGATGTATGCCTTCAGGGCCTCGATGGACATGATCTCCAGGTTTTTCTTTTGGGGCTCCTTGACCCTGGGCTCCAGGTCTTCCAGGTCCATTTTTCGCTCCTCCATCGCCGTTCGGTCCTTGTCAGTCCGCCTTCAACATACCGGTACCCTCTATCACAATAGGATGACACGTGTGACGGTCATGGGTGGCCATTCGGCTAGGAGCGTGGTTCGAAGTGATGCCGGCGCATCACGAGAGCCGCGCGACGACGTCCGATGGCCGCCCATGGCCGCCCGAAGGGTCGCTTTTCGCGCCTTTTGGGGGCGTCAGCGCCGCTTGACGATGTCCCGCATCGCCGGCGCGACGCTTCCTGCCCAAAAGACGCGAAAAGGCGATCACACGTACCATCCTATTATGATAGAGGGTACTGGAGTGCGGCCCGACAAAGGGAGAGCCCGATGAGCAGCGACCTTCCCCAGACCATGACCTGCATCGAAATCGCCGGCTTCGGCGGTCCCCAGGTGCTGACGCCGGCTACCCGGCCCCTGCCCCGGCCCGCCCTCGGCGAGGTGCTGGTCCGGGTGAAGGCGGCCGGGATCAACCGCCCCGACATCATCCAGCGCCAGGGACACTACCGGCCGCCGCCGGGCGTCACCGACATTCCGGGTCTGGAGATTGCCGGCACGGTGGCGGCGACGGGCGGCGGCGGCGCCTGGAAGGAGGGCGATGCTTTATGCGCCCTTGTCGCCGGCGGCGGATATGCGGAGTACTGCGTCGCCCCGGCGCCCCAATGCCTTCCCGTGCCCGGGGGGCTGGACATGGTGCAGGCGGCGGCCCTGCCGGAAACCTTTTTCACCGTGTGGAGCAACGTCTTCGAGCGCGCCGCATTGAAGCCCGGGGAAACCTTGCTCGTACACGGCGGCTCGAGCGGCATCGGCACCGCCGCCATTCAGATGGCCAGCCGTCTCGGCGCCCGGGTCATCGCCACCGCAGGAACGCAAGAGAAATGTACGGCCTGCGAGGAACTGGGCGCGGAGAAGGCGGTCAACTACAAGGACGCGGACTTCGTCGAGGCGGCCCGGGAGTTCGGCGGCGGCAAGGGGGTGAACGTCATCCTCGACATGGTGGGCGGGGATTACGCGGCGCGCAACATCCAGGCATTGGCCCGCGACGGACGGCTGGTCAGCATCGCCTTCCTCAAGGGCAGCAAGGTGACCCTGGACCTCATGCCGGTCATGCTCAAGTGCCTGACCCTGACCGGCTCGACGCTGCGCCCCCAATCCGTGGAGCGCAAGGGCGAGATCGCCAGGGCGTTGCAGGAGCGCGTCTGGCCGTTGATCTCGTCGGGTGACATCAAACCGGTCATCCATGCCACCTTCCCCCTTGCCCAGGCCGCAGACGCCCACCATCTGATGGAAAGCGGCCGGCACATCGGCAAGATCGTGCTCATCACATGACTTCCGCGCGGCCCGCCGGTTCGGGGTTTGACCCGGCGGTTTGCCCGGCGGTATAAAGACGCCGGTGCTCCGGCCCGTGTCGCCGTGGCCGGCGGCCGTCATCTCACCGAGAATGGGACATGGTAACAATGGCGCAACCTTTGATGCCCAAGGCGACGGCCGTGTGGCTGGTCGAAAACACCGCGCTGACATTCATTCAGATCGCCGAGTATTGCGGCCTCCATCACCTGGAAGTGCAGGCCATCGCCGACGACGAGGTGGCCATCGGCATGCACGGGTCGGACCCCATCGCCGCCGGCGAACTGACCCAGGACGAGATCGACCGCTGCGCCGCCGATCCCACGGCACGGCTCCAGCCGGCGACCCCCAGGATTCCCGAGGTGCGGGCGCGGCCCAAGGGCGCGCGCTACACCCCGGTATCGAAGCGCCAGGACCGGCCCGACGCCATCGCCTGGCTGGTGAAGAACTATTCCGAGCTCAGCGACGCGCAGATTTCCAGGCTGATCGGCACCACCAAGCCGACGATCAACGCGGTGCGCGACCGGACCCACTGGAACTCCTCGAACATCAAGGCGCAGAACCCGGTCGGCCTGGGCCTGTGCTCCGGGGCGGACCTGGAAAAAGTGGTCGACGTGGCCCGCGCCCGCGCCGGCATCGTGCACGGCGAGCCCGCCGCCGGCCAACCGTCCCAGGAATAGACCGGCGTCTTTTTTCCGCGATCTTCGTTTCGACTGTGTTGGCGGGGCAAACGGAAGCCCGCGCCTTCGCGGCGCGCGGAATCACACGCGAGCGAAATCAAGGGTGGCAAGGCGGCGCCAACAGGGCAAACGGAAAGCGAGGGCACTTCGGATTGCCACGCATTACCTCCGCGACGAACCGGCTAATCCCAAGGAAAGGCCAGCCAGGACATTCCGGTTGCGTAAGTTGCGTATGCTGGTATATAATACATCCGCAACCTGGGGGGTAAGCGATGACAGCCGTTCGGAAGGCCCGCGCGCGTAACCGGCAGACCGTGTCTCGGGCCGGCAAGCAGAGAGCTCGAGGCAATCGGGAAAAGGAATTCTCCGACACAGAGATAAACCTTGTGCGGGAGATGTTCCCGATGGCCAAGCAGGATCCTCTCCGCCACGCTTTCCATGTCAGAGCCATCAAAGCCATCCATCGAATGGCGGAAAGGGCCTCCAAAACGGAATTGCGGAAGGCGGTTGAGCAATCAACCGATCTCAGCGTCATCACGACTGCGCTGCAGTCGCCCGCGGCCGTCCAGGCGTCCGAGGACCCTCTCATGGCCGCCAAGGCGCGTGGTGCCGAGATGAAGCGTGCTCTCTTGGAAAAGCACAAGACGCTTAGCGCTCGGAAGGTGGCAGAGTTCTTGGGGATTTCCCGTCAGGCGGTCGACAAGAAACGCGGCACGGGAGCCTTGCTTGCCATCAAAAGCGGCCGCCAATACGCGTACCCGTCCTTTCAGTTCGAGGAAGGCGGGATCTTGGAAGGGGTGCAAGAGGTTCTGAGGTCACTCAAGGTAATGGGAGATTGGACGAAGTTTAATTTCCTCGTTTCGAGAGACAGCGGCCTCGGAAACAGAACCCCCCTGCAAGCCTTGCAAGAGGGCAAGATCGAGAAAGTAACGAGACTCGCTCGCGCCTATGGTGAGCAGGGTGCCGCGTAAGACCGTCAACAAAGCCAGCGCCCAACCTCTCCCGCCCGCCGACCTCGATTGGCGATCTCTGCCGCTTGAAAAAATTTCCAGGGGCCGTGTTTACAGACGCCTACACCCTTATGCACGCAACGCCATCCATTACAACGATTCAAACGATTATCGCTTCAACGCCCCGAACGAACAGTTCGCGGTGCTCTATGTCGCGGAGGAACTGAAAGGGGCATTTGCCGAGACGCTCCTGAGACATCCCGGCAAGACATTGATCGATCAACGGGACATTGATGCGAAGGCCGTCTCTGAAATAGAAATCCGAAGCCAACTGAAACTTGTGAAACTTTATGGGCATGGCTTGGTGCGCGTAGGCGCGACCGCAACCGTCGCAAGTGGTGACTACGCGGTCTCGCAGGCTTGGTCAATTGCGCTCTGGCGCCACCCGCAAAAGCCGGATGGCATCATCTATCGGGCCAACCATGACAACGACCAAATCTGCCTGGCGCTTTATGAACACACCAGGAAACATGTGAGGGTGGTCAAGACGGTGCCGCTTGGCAGCGAGCCCTTCCTGGCGGAGTTACTTGACCATTACGGCGTTGGCATCGGTTAAGGGCGGCACGGTAATGATCTTCTCTGGTCCGCTGGCCGGTAACGAATCCGATGCGGTGCGACCGACTTCCCGGAGTCAACCCCCCGGCCCGAAGGTGATTCCCTGGGCCAGCGGCAACTCGTTTGAGTAGTTGATGGTGTTGGTCGCCCGGCGCATGTAGTTCTTCCAGGCGTCGGAGCCCGATTCGCGGCCTCCGCCGGTGTCCTTCTCGCCGCCGAAGGCGCCGCCGATCTCGGCCCCGCTGGGCCCGATGTTGACGTTGGCGATGCCGCAGTCGCTGCCGTCGGCCGACAGGAAGGCCTCGGCCTCGTTGAGATCGCGGGTGAAGATGGCGGACGACAACCCCTGGGGCACGTCGTTGTGGATAGCGATGGCCTCGTCCAGCGCCCGGTACTTGAGCACGTAGAGCACCGGCGCGAAGGTCTCGGCGCGCACGATGTCGGTCTGCGTCGCCATCTCGACGATGGCGGGTTCGACGTAGTAGGCGCCGGGATACCTGTCTTCGAGGACGCGCGCGCCGCCGAAAACGGCGCCGCCCTCCCCGGCCGCCTGAGTGAGCGCCTGCCGCATGGATTCGAAGGCCGCCCGTTCGATGAGGGGGCCGACCAGGGTCCCGGGATCCCGCGGATCGCCGATGGAGATGCTCTCGTACGCCGCCTTGAGGCGCGCCAGCAGGGGATCGTAAACGTCCTCGTGCACGATCAGCCGGCGCAGGGTGGTGCAGCGCTGGCCGGCGGTGCCCACGGCGGCGAAGACGATGGCCCGCACCGCCAGATCCAGGTCCGCCGACGCGCCGACGATCATGGCGTTGTTGCCGCCCAGCTCAAGCAACGTGCGCCCCAGCCGCGCCGCCACCCGGGGGCCGACCCGGCGGCCCATGCGGCAGCTGCCGGTGGCGCTGATCAGCTTGAGGCGCCGATCGTCGACCAGCCGTTCGCCCACCTCCGCGTCGCCGACGACCACCTCCGCTAGGCCCTCGGGCGCGCCGCCGAAGCGCGCGCACGCACGGCCGAACAGGGCCCGGCAGGCGAACGCCGCGAGCGGGGTCTTCTCCGACGGCTTCCACACCACCGAATCGCCGCACACCACGGCGAGGGCGAAATTCCACGCCCACACGGCGACCGGAAAGTTGAACGCGGTGATCACCCCGATGGCGCCCAGGGGATGCCAGGTCTCCATCATCCTGTGGCCGGGCCTCTCCGACGCGATGGTCAGGCCGTGGAGCTGGCGCGACAGGCCGACGGCGAAGTCGCAGATGTCGATCATCTCCTGCACCTCGCCCAGACCCTCCTGGAGGATCTTGCCGCACTCGAGGGTCACCAGCCCGCCCAGGGGCTCCTTGTGGGCCCTGAGTTCCTCGGCGAACAGGCGGATGAGCTCGCCGCGGCGGGGCGCCGGCACACCCCGCCATTCGACGAAGGCGGCGTCGGCGCGGGCGATGCCGGCCTCCAGGCCGGCGGCGGAGTCGGTTTTGACCCTGGCCATCACGGCGCCGTCGATGGGGGAGTGAACGTCCAGGTCCCCCTGCGTGAGGACACCGGCGTCCAGCCCGAGGGCGCCCCAGAGTTCGTTCAACTCCATGCTCTGGTCCTCCGGCGAAAGGGCGCCGACGAAGCCCCGCGCCGCGCCGCGTGAAGGCCGGTGCCGCTACCGGCGCGCCCCGGCGTAGCCGATGCCCTTCAGCGCGTCTTCGATCTCGGACAGGATGACGGGATCGTCGATGGTCGCCGGCATCTTGTAGTCCTCGTTGTCGGCGATCTTCTGCATGCAGCCCCTGAGGATCTTGCCCGAGCGGGTCTTGGGCAGGCGCTTGACCACCGTCGCCGTCTTGAACGACGCCACGGGTCCGATCCTGTCGCGCACCATCTGCACCACCTCGCGGACGATCTCCCCGTCGGCCCGCTCGACGCCGGCGTTGAGGACCAGAAACCCGAGCGGAAGCTGCCCCTTGAGCTCGTCGGCGACGCCGATGACGGCGCATTCCGCCACGTCCGGGTGCGCCGCCAGCACTTCTTCCATGGCGCCCGTGGACAAGCGATGGCCGGCGACGTTGATGATGTCGTCGGTACGGGTCATCACGTAAATGTATCCGTCCTCGTCGATGTAGCCGGCGTCGGCGGTCTTGTAGTAGCCGGGATAGTCGGTGAGGTAGGCGTCCACGTAACGCTGGTCCGCGTTCCACAGGGTGGGCAGGGTGCCGGGCGGCAGGGGAAGCTTGCAGCAGATGGCCCCGATGTCGCCCGCCTTCACCGGCTGGTTGTTGTCGTCCAGCACACGGACGTCCCAGCCGGGCACGGCCTTGGTCGGCGACCCGGGCTTCACCGGATAGGCATGCAGGCCCAGGCAGTTGGCGGCCATGGGCCAGCCGGATTCGGTCTGCCACCAGTGATCGATGACCGGACACTTCAGGTTTCTCCGCGCCCATTCCAGGGTATCGGGGTCGGTGCGCTCGCCGGCCAGGAACAGGGTCGCGAAACGGGACAGGTCGTAGGTCTTCAACAGCTCGGCGTTGGGGTCCTCGCGCTTGATGGCGCGAAACGCCGTCGGCGCGGTGAACAGGACCTTGACCTTGTGTTGGGATATGACGCGCCAGAAGGCGCCGGCGTCAGGCGTCCCCACCGGCTTGCCCTCGTAAAGGATGGAGGTGCAGCCGTGGAACAGCGGCGCGTACACGATGTAGGAATGGCCGACCACCCAGCCCACGTCCGAGGCCGCCCAGTACACGTCGCCGGGGTCCACGTCGTAGATATTCTTCATGGTCCATTTGAGCGCCACCAGGTGACCGCCGTTGTCGCGCACGGTGCCCTTGGGCTCACCGGTGGTGCCCGACGTATACAGGATGTACAGGGGATCGGTGGCGGCCACGGGCACCCAGTCGTGGGCCTCGGCCCCGGCCATCAGGTCGTCCCAGTCCACGTCGCGCCCGGCGATCATTTGCGCCTTGGCCTGGGGCCGCTGCACGATGATGCATTTTTCCGGCTTGTGCCGCGCCATCTCGATGGCCCCGTCGAGCAACGGCTTGTATTCGATGATGCGGTCGACCTCGATGCCGCAGGACGCCGAAACGATCGCCTTCGGCTGGGCGTCGTCGATGCGCGTCGCCAGTTCGTTGCTGGCGAACCCGCCGAAGACCACCGAATGCACGGCGCCGATGCGGGCGCACGCCAGCATGGCGATCACCGCCTCGGGCACCATGGGCATGTAGATGATGACCCGGTCGCCCTTGCCGATTCCGAGGCTGGCGAGGCCGCCGGCGAACCTGGCGACGACATCGCGGAGTTCCCGGTAGGTATAGGTCTTGACCGTGTTTCCGGTGACCGGGCTGTCGTAGATGAGGGCCGCCTGATCGGCCCGGCCGCCGTCCACGTGCCGGTCGAGCGCGTTGTAGCAGGTGTTGAGGACTCCGCCCGTGAACCAGCGGTAGAACGGCGGATTGGAGTCGTCGAGGACCTTGTCCCACTTCTTCACCCAGTGGATGTCCTCGGCCACCTCGGCCCAGAAGCCGTTCGGATCGTTCAAGGACCTGGAATGGGCTTGTTCGTAGCGGTCGGTCACGGTTCCCTCCCCTTCTGCCCCGGTCCCGCGAGCAGTATTCCCCGCCCTAATCAGCCCGCACCGGCGGCCCCAAGCCCGGCGATAGTGCGGCAAAACGGCATTTTTTGCAAAGCCGCTTTGTGGCACTCTGCTCCACGGCCGCCGGCCCCGGCGGCGCAGGAACGCACGAACCAGGAGACAGGGAGTCTCGACCATGTGTGCCACCCGGACGCCCGCCCGTCCCTTCGACACCCATCTGGACAAGAACCCCGCCAACTACGCGCCGCTGTCGCCGCTCTCGTTCCTGGAACGCACGGCGGCGGTCTATCCCGACCATTGCTCGGTGATCCACGGCGGGCGCCGGTTCACCTGGGCCGAGACGTATGCGCGCTGCCGGCGCCTGGCCGGCGCCCTTGCCCGGCGCGGCGTCGGGTCCGGCGACACGGTGGCGGTGATGGCGTCCAACACCCCGGAGCTGTACGAAGCCCATTTCGGCGTGCCCATGACCGGCGCCGTCCTCAACGCCCTCAACGTCCGCCTCGACGCACAAACCCTCGCCTACTGCCTGGACTACGGCGAGGCCAAGGTCCTGATCACCGACACCGAGTTTTCGGACCCCGTCAAGGCGGCGCTCGGCACCCTGGGCCGGACCCTGCCGGTGATCGACATCGTCGATCCCCAGGCCGCCGGCGGCGGCGAGCGCCTGGGCGAGACCGACTACGAAGCCTTCCTCGAAGAGGGCGAGGCCGACTTCGCGTGGAGCCTCCCCGCCGACGAGTGGCAGGCCATCTCGCTCAATTACACGTCGGGCACCACGGGCAGGCCGAAGGGGGTCGTCTACCACCACCGGGGCGCCTATCTGAACGCGCTCGGCAACGCCATCGGCTGGCAGATGGGCCACCACCCGGTGTACCTGTGGACGCTCCCCATGTTCCACTGCAACGGCTGGTGCTTTCCGTGGACCCTGGCGGCATTGGCCGGAACCAGCGTCTGCCTGCGCAAGGTCGATGCGGCCAACATGTACCAAGCCATCGCCGAGCACCGGGTGAGCCATTTCTGCGGCGCGCCCATCGTGCTCAACTTCATCATCAACGCCACGGAAGAGGAGCGCCGCGCCTTCGACCACACGGTCCACGTGATGACGGCCGCCGCGCCGCCCCCGGCGTCCACCCTGGAGGCCATGCAGCGCATGGGCTTTCACGTGACCCATGTCTACGGCCTGACGGAAACCTACGGTCCCGCCGTGATCTGCGCCTGGCACGAGGAATGGAACGACCTCCCCATCGCCGAGCAGACGCGGCTGAAATCACGCCAGGGCGTGGCCTACCCTGTCCTCGAGGGGCTGGCGGTCATGGACGCCGACACCATGACAGCCGTGCCGGCGGACGCCGAGACCATGGGCGAGGTCATGTTCCGCGGCAATATCGTCGCCAAGGGGTACCTGAAGGACGCCGACGCCACCGGCGAGGCCTTCGCCGGGGGCTGGTTCCATTCCGGCGACCTGGGCGTCGTGCACCCGGACGGCTACATCCAGCTCAGGGACCGGGCCAAGGACATCATCATCTCGGGCGGCGAAAACATCTCGTCCATCGAAGTGGAAGGCGTGCTGCATGACCACCCCGCCGTGCTGGCGGCCGCCGTCGTCGCCAAGGCGGACGAGAAATGGGGCGAGACCCCATGCGCCTTCGTCGAGTTGAAGGACCCGGCCGCCGACGTCTCCGCCGACGACATCATTGCGTTCTGCCGCGACCGTCTGGCGCACTACAAGTGCCCCAGGCACGTGGTCTTCGGGGCCTTGCCCAAGACGTCCACGGGTAAGATCCAGAAGTTCAAGCTGCGCGAGAAAGCGAAGGCGGTGTAATCGGGGAAGCCCCATGCGTCGAGACTTCCCTGGCTCCCCCTCGAGCGCGGACGCGCCCGCGGTTCCCGGGCTCCGAGTCAAAACGACAAGGGCGTTTTGATTTTCGGGTTTACCGGTTCAGGGTGGCGAGTTGGTCCTTGATTCGGAGCTTCTGTTTCTTGAGGGTGACGAGATGGAGATCATCGGGGTAGGGATGGCTGTTTTCTTCCTCGATGGCGGCTTCGAGGGCTTGGTGTTTGACCTTTAGCGACTCGACCCTTTCCTCAAGACCCATGGATTTGTCCTCCGAAAATGAATCACTCCCGATCCCCGCAATCATAGGCCAAAGCCATGCAAAACGCCAGAGCGATCGGGCCCCTTTTCAGTCGCCGAGGCTGATCCCCAGGCCCCGCGCGGTGCGCACCAGGGCCCCGTCCAAATTCACACAGCGGTTGCGGGTGATCACGTCGTCGAGCGCCACGTCCACCACCTCGCGGTTCTGCCAGGCCACCATGCACATGCTCTTGCCCTGGGCGACCAGGTCCACCGCATGCACGCCGAAGGCCGAGGCGATGATGCGGTCCCGGCTGCCCGGAACGCCGCCGCGCTGCACATGACCGAGAACGGTGACCCGGGTTTCCGCCCCGGTCAGGTGCTCGATCCGGGCGCCGAGCACATGGCCGACGCCGCCGTAGCGCATCTCGCCGTCGGCGTGCTCCTGGCACACCGCCTCGCCGGACGCCAATTTCACCGACTCGGCGCAGACCACGAGGGCGTGGTTGCGCCCCTGTTCCCTCAGGCTTTTGATCTTTTCGGCCACCTTTTCGAGGTGGATGGGAATCTCGGGGATGAGGATGGCATCGGCGCCCCCGGCGATGCCCGCGTTGAGCGCGATGTGGCCCGCGTCCCGGCCCATGACCTCCAGGATCATCACCCGCTGGTGGCTGGCGGCCGTGGGCTGCAGCCGGTCCAGGGCCTCCACGGCGGCGGTGACCGCGGTGGCGAAGCCCACCGAGAACTCGGTCAGGGGCACGTCGTTGTCGATGGTCTTGGGAATGCCGATGAACTGGAAGCCGCCCTGCCGGGCCAGGCGGCTCAATATTTTCATGCTGCCGTCGCCGCCGATGCCGATGAGGGCGTCGAGGCCGAGTTCGCGGAACCCCTCGACGAAGGCGCCCGAGCGGTCCTCGACGGTTCCGTCGGGCAGGGGATAGGCAAAGGGATCGCCCTTGTTGACGGTGCCGAGGATGGTGCCGCCCATGCGCAGGATGTTTCCGGTGAAGATGCGCAGGCTCAGCTCCTCGACCATGAGCGGCCGTTCCATCAGGCCCATGGTGCCGTCCCTGATGCCGAAGACCTCCCAGCCATAGCCCTGGATCGCCCGGTGGACCACGGCCCGGATGGCCGCGTTCAGGCCGGCGCAATCACCGCCGCTGGTCAAAACGCCGATACGCTTTGTCTTGGCTTCGGTCATGCCCGCTCCCCGGCGCCCGTCGCCCGGCGCCACCGGCGTTCGTCGCGACGGCAATACCGCTTCTGGTAATTATTTGGTCTGATCAGGCTTCTTTGATTAGTGGCCTGCATCAGCTAAATTGTACCCATACGATCGCTTTTCCCGTTTCCTCGGCAGGAGGGGAGGCGCAGGCGATGGCGGCCCATCCACCCTCCGCAGCGGCAGCGCCGCTGCTGCGGAGGACGGGTCGGAAAGCCTTCCCGACGCCCCG
>JACZWD010000056.1 GCA_022572335.1 Pseudomonadota bacterium | reverse complement strand
TGTCGAAATGCATGCCGAACCGGGAAGTCTGGTTCTTGAGGCGGGCGATCTGGCCGTCACAGTTATCCAGCACGTAACTGAGGACGAGGAAAAGGCCGCCGACGATCGCCCACGTCCGGTCTCCCTGCATCATGCACCAGCCGCTGGCCAGTCCGGCCAGCAGGGAGACCGCCGTGATCTGGTTGGCGCTCACGGGAAGCCTCGCCAATACCGGCGTGACGTGGACCGAAAGGCGCCGAATCAGGGGAAACACGCTCATCGGGACGCCGGCTTAATGGCCATCAGCGCGGGCAACACGACCAAGGTGCAGCCCAGGGTCATGGTGATGGCCACCGTCAACAGCACGCCCATACTCGACGTTCCCGGGTGGCTGGACAAGGCGATGCTGCCAAACGATCCGATGGTGGTCAGGGCGCTGAACACGACGGCGCGCGGCGTGCTTGTCCCAAGGACGCCGGCCGACCCGCCCTCTTTGCGCTCGCGCAGCACGAAATGGATCGCGCTGGCCACCCCCAGCCCGAAGAGCAGGGGTAACACGATGACATTGGCGAAGTTGAAGGGAACGCCGAAGAGGACCGACACGGCCACCGTGAGCAGCGCGGCAAGAATCAGGGGCGCAAACACGAACAGGACGTCCCTCAAATTCCGCAACAGCACCGCCAGCAGCACCGCGATGCACGCCGCCGCGAGCATCGCCGCCTGGCGGAACGCGGTGACGACGGCCTTGCCCGCCTCCAGGATGATCACCGGCGCTCCCGTGGCCTCGGGCGCGATCCCGCGCACCGCTTCGACGAAGCGGCCGAGCGCCTCGCTGTCGCGCATGTCTTCCTTGGGGAAGACCTTGAGACGGGCCCGGCCGTCGGCGGCGACCTGGCGGTGTCTCAGGCTGGCGGGCAGATCCTCCAGGGTCACCGCTTCCGCCATCAGGGACTGGCGCAGCGCCCGCAACCGGCCGGGCAGGGCCGACAGCAATCGCGTCTCCATCTCGAGCAGGGTTGTATCGGTGCCGGGGCCGGCCCCGAAAAGCCTCGAAAACGCGGCGCCCAGGCGGCGGGCGCCCGAACGGGCGGGGCCATCGCGCGGCGAAGCGGCCAGTTGCTGCAGATTGCCGCGCAAGGTCGCCAGAGCCGTCCGCAACTCCTCGATCGTCGGCGCGGCCTTGCGCTCCACCATCGCCAGGGAGGGCGCAAGGAACAACGCCATGGTCCCGATGATCTCCAGCTTCTCGTCTTGATCGCCGGGCACGTAGTCGGCCAGCGTTTCGGTCTCGTCCACCTCCGCGAGGCCGTCGAGTCTGGCGGCCAATCTGCCGGCCTCGGGCAGGCTTTCCGCGAGGATGGTGATGGAATAGGGGTTGGCGCGGCCGTCCTCCATAATATCGAAAAGGGTGCTCATCGATTCGGTTTGCGGATCCTTCAGGTTCAGGGGGTCGAAATCGAACCGCGCCTGGGGCAAGAACACCACCGCCCCCACGCCGAGCACCAAGGCGCCCCACGCAATGGGCCTGGCATGGCGCTGGATGAACGGTTGCACCGTGGCCGGCCGGTCACGGCCCGCCCCGTTGGCCGATGGAGAAACCGGCGCCAGGGTCAACAGGGCGGGCAACACGGTGGTGTTGGCGAAAAACGCGATGAACATGCCGGTTCCGGCGATCAGCCCGAGCTCGGCAAGCCCCACGTAGGCCGTCGGCAGGAAGGAGTAGAACCCGATCGCGGCGGTCACGGCACACAGCATGAGGGCGCCGCCGACCCCCGCCGCGGCCTCGCGCAACGCCGCCGCGTGACCGGCGCCGCGGTCGATCCCTTCCTTGTAGCGCAAGCCGAAGTGGATGCCGAAGTCGACGCTGAGGCCGATGAACAGCACCGCGAAGGCCACCGAAATCAGATTGAGCTGGCCCAAGGCGAGGGTGGCGAAACCGGCGGTCCACATCAGCCCCATGACCAGGGTGGCAAGGGTGGCGGCGACCAGTCGCGGGGACCGCAGTCCGACCAGCAGCAGGCCGAGGACGAAAGTCAACGACAGGACCGCGGCCAGGCCCATCCCCTCCTCGACACTCCGGAGCTCCTCGTCGGCCAGCGCCGCCGACCCGGTCAGACGGACGCGCACTCCATGCGCATTGTCCAGTTCCATGTCGCGGGCCAGGTCCCTCACGGCGCCGAGGGCGGCGGCGGCCGGTTGCAGGGACCCGAAATCGAGGGTCGGCTGAATGACGATGAAGCGGCGATTCTCGCTTTTGCCGCCGGCGTCACCCGTCATCAGGTCCTGCCAGGACAGGGTGCCGAAGCGCCCCGCCGCCTGCGCCCCGACAACCGCGGCCATGGCGTCCAGCGCCGTTCCGATCTCGATCGGGACGCTGCCGTCTTCCTTGAGGGTTTCGTCGATGACCAGCTCGAGCATCCGGAACAGGCCGCGCAGGCTGGGGTCCCGCCACAGGGTGCCAAGGAACGGCTGCGCCTCGGCCAGCCGGTCGCTGAGGTCGAACAGCTCGTCCACGTCCAGATACAGCAGCCCGTTCCTGCGCATGAACGGCTCGCCCACAAGGTCGTAGACGTCCCCGAACAGGTCCGGCCGCTGGCGCAACCGCGCGCTCAGCGCCGTCGCCGCATCTTCCGCCAGGTCCGGGGTTTCCCCGTCGACGACCACCAAGATGGTGTCCGAGAACTGCGGGAAGGCTTCGCTCACCGCCCGCGACTGCCGGCGGAAAGGCAGTTCGGATGAAAGCATGTCGGCGGTATCGGTATTGATGCGGATGTTGGTCGCCACATAGTAGCTGACGCCGACGGTGACGAGCACCGAGGCAAGGGTCACGAACCACGCCGTCCGGCGGACCAGATCGACCCAGAGGACAAGCATGCGGCGGCAGGTTTCGGCGGCGGCTGTGATCACCATGCGGACCCGTTCGATTGACGCCGCCGCTTATAGCGCCCTTGGGGCGGCATGAACAAGGCCGGCACCCCGCCGCCGGAACCTTGACATCGCCGGGCCCGTGCAACACCTTGGCCGCGGCGCGCGCCTCGGCGGCGCGGGCACCGGCCATCGGTATTTCCGGTGAATACCAAAGAGTTTCGAAGGCGGATCATGAAGAGTCTGCCCTGGGATCAGCGAATCGCCCGCGTGGTCGTCCGGCCGCTCGTACGCACATCGGTCACCCCCAACCAACTGACCGCGGCGACATTGCTTCTCGCCATCGCCGGGGCGGCGCTGTTGGCCGCCGGCGATCAGCGCGCGGCCAACTGGGGGGCGGGGGTGTTCGTGCTGGCGCGTTTCATGGATCACTTCGACGGCGAGCTGGCGCGGCAAAAAGGCATGGCCTCGCGGTTCGGGTACTACTTCGATTACGTCGCCGGCGCGTTGAGTTACGGGGCCCTGTTCCTGTGCATCGGCATCGGCCTTCGCCACGGTGCCCTGGGCGGCTGGGCCCTGGCCCTTGGCCTGGCGGGAATCGTCTCGGCCGTGGTCTCCATGTTCGTGAACCTGCAGATCGACAAGCATCAGGGCGGGGGCGGGGACGGGGACGCCGTCGGCTATCCCGCGTTCGCCGGGTTCGAGCTCGAGGACGGCATCTACCTTCTCGCGCCCATTACCTGGCTCGGTTTCCTGACCCCGTTTTTCGCCGCCGCCGCCGTCGGCGCCACGGTGTACTGCCTGTGGAGCCTGTGGACCCTGTCCGGGCTGCGCCGGGGTTAGTGCTCTCGCCTCCCCGCCGCGGCCCGGCGGCGGCGCAGGACCCAGACAAAGAAAACGGCGAAGGCGGGCGCGCCGATGGCCGCCGCCACCAGCAGCGGGAGCGATCCTCCCAGCCACACCGCGACGGGGACGATCAGTATGGAGTCGTCGACGTCGAAACCGGCGATGCCCGGCAACTCGGCGGCGCGCTCCCCCTCCACGGCCTCGATGCGCATGACCAGCCAGAATATCGCCGCCACCGCGACGCCGGCGGCCATGCCCATGGGGAGGGCCCACTGGCCGAGGGCGCCCTCTCTCAGGCCCACCCCCAGCCCGACGAACACCAGGGCGTCCGCGGCGGCGTCCGCGATCAGATCGTAGGTATGGCCCCACGGGCTGGTCTTTCCGGCGAGCCGCGCCAGTTCCCCGTCCGCCCGGTCGAGCACCAGGGAGACCACGAAGATGGCGGCGCCGACGTGCTGCCACGGCGAAGCGCCGACCGCCAGGGCGCCCGCCGCCGCCACTCCGGTCGCCAGCCTGAGGGTGGTGAGGTGGTTGGGCGTCACCGCGGTCCCGACCAGGGGCCTGACGGCCACCCGCGCGATACGGTGTATCCAGGTGTTGTGGCTTATGGCTTTCTCCCCCGGCACCGCGCCAGATGGACGGCAACCGCCGGGCCCGCTGGCGGCGGCGCAATGTAGCGGGTATTTCCGCCCCGGGGAACAAGACATGCCCGCGACGAGCGCCGGCTGCCGTCCTGATTGAAGCCAGCGGGCGATCCGAATAGTATGCCGCCGCGCCCTGGGAATTTCCCCTTGGCCCGCAGCGTTTTTCACCGGTATCCGCAACCCGTCCTGGATCGAGCGTGCCCATGTTGAAAACACCCGTACTGACGGACCGGCAGATCGGCGATTTCCGGCGCGACGGGTACGTGGTCGTCCGCGGAACGTTCGACGCCGCTGAAATGGGACGGATCGATACCTGGGCGCGGGAGCTCGCCGCACTTCCGGAGAAAGCGGGAAGACACTGGGTCTACTGGGAGGACAGCCTCCTCGAGCCGGACAGGAAGATCGTCAACCGCATCGAGAACATCTCGCCGTTCCACCCCGGCTTCGCCGAACTGAGCCAGGCGTTGAAAGCGCCGGTGGGGCAGCTTCTCGGCGAGGACGCGGTGCTGTTCAAGGAAAAGGTCAACTTCAAGATGCCCGGCGGCGACGGCTTCAAGCCCCATCAGGATTCCCAGGCCGGTTGGGACGCGTATGCGAAGCTGTTTGTCACCGCGCTGGTCTCCATCGACGCGGCGACCGAGGAAAACGGCTGTCTCAGCATCGCCGCCGGGGAACATCAGCGGGGATTGTTGCGCGGCTGGGAGCCGCTGACCGAAGACGACAGGGCGGGCATGGATTTCACCTTCTGCCCGACCAGGCCGGGCGATCTGGTGTTCTTGGATTCCTATACGCCGCACGGGTCGGAGCCCAACATGAGCGACACCGTCCGGCGCCTGTACTTCGCCACCTATAACCGCCTGTCCGAGGGCGACCATCTGGCCCGGTACTACGCCGACAAGCGCCGGAGCTACCCCCCCGACATCGAGCGCCAACCGGGCAAGGAATACGTCTTCCGCGTCTGAGGGTCCGTGGCCTACTCCACCCAGGCGATGCGCAGGATGTTGGTGGCGCCGGGGGTGCCGAAGGGCACGCCGGCGGTGATCACCAGCCGTTCGCCCGGGCCGGCGAACCCCTCTTCCGAAGCCACGCGGGTGGCGTCGTCCACCATCTCGGCGAAGCTGTGCAACTCGCGCGTCAGCACCGGGTGGACGCCCCATACCATGGCCAGAAGCCGCGCCGTAGCGGGGTTGGGGGTGAGCCCGAGGATGGGAACATTGGGCCGCTCGCGGGCGGCGCGGAACGTGGTCGAGCCGGTGGAGGTGAAGGTGACGATGGCCGCCGCGCCGACCGTGCTGGCCACCTGGCGGGCGGCGGCGGTGATGGCGTCCGCCGCGGTGGCCTCGGGCGCATGGCGTTCGGCTTCCATGATCTTGCGGTACAGCGAATCGCTCTCCACCCGGTGGATGATGCGGTCCATCATGGCCACCGCCTCGGCGGCATACTCGCCGACCGCCGTTTCCGCCGACAGCATGACCGCGTCGGCGCCATCGTAGACGGCGGTGGCCACGTCGGAGGCCTCGGCGCGGGTGGGCGTCGGCGAATGGACCATGGAATCCAGCATCTGGGTCGCCACCACCACCGGCTTGCCGGCGTGGCGGCTGGTGCGGATAATGAGCTTCTGCAGGCCCGGCACGTCCTCGGGCGGGACCTCGACGCCCAGGTCCCCGCGCGCCACCATCACCGCGTCCGCCAGGGTCACGATCTCGTCGAGGTGGTCGATGGCGGCCGGCTTTTCCAGCTTCACCATAACCGCGGCGCGCCCCGCGATGAGCTTGCGCGCCTCGGCCACGTGCTCGGGCTTTTGCACGAACGACAGGGCGATCCAGTCGACGCCCAGATCCAGTCCGAAACGCAGATCCTGGCGGTCCTTTGCGGTCAGCGCCGAGAGGTCCAACACGGCGCTTGGCACGTTCACGCCCTTGTGGTCCGACAACTCGCCGCCGGTGATCACCTTGGTCTCGGCGAAGTCGGGACCGCAGCGCACCACGCGCAGGCGGATCCTGCCGTCGTCCACCAGAAGGTCGGTTTTGGGCTTGAGCGCCGCGAAAATCTCCGGATGGGGCAGCGGCACGCGGCGGTCGGTACCCGGCTCTCCGGACAGGTCCAGGCGGAAGGACTCGCCGGCCTTCAGGAGGGCCCGCCCGCCTTCGAATTCGCCCACCCTGAGCTTCGGCCCCTGCAGATCCAGCATGATGCCGATGGGGCGGCCGTAGCGCGTTTCCAGCTTGCGGATGATTTCCAAACGCTGCTTGTGATGGGCTTGCGTTCCGTGGCTGAAATTGAGCCGGAACACGTCGGCCCCGGCCTCGAACAGCTTGGCGATGCGCGACTGGGTGGAACTGGCGGGACCCAGGGTGGCGATGATCTTGGCGTTGCGTCTGCGTCGCATGGCGGAACCATAAGCCCCGGTTTCGGCGCTTGCCAGAACATATGGGGTGCGGGCCTTGCGGGGCCCCTCACGGACCCCGCGGGTTGTCCGCGCGGGTCCTACCCATCGACGACGATGGCGCGGAAGTCGTTGACGTTGGTGAGGGTCGGCCCGGTGACCACGAGATCGCCGAGGGCGGCGAAAAAGCGGTACGCGTCGTTGTCCGCCAACAGGGCGGCGGCGTCCAGGCCCAGCCCCTCGGCGCGCGCCAGGGTGTCCGGACGAACGATGCCCCCGGCGTTGTCCTCGGTTCCGTCGATGCCGTCGGTGTCACAGGCGATGGCGCGCACCTCCGGTTGCCCGTGCAGCGCCAGCGCAAGGGCGAGCAGGAATTCCGCGTTGCGTCCGCCCCGGCCCCCCCCCGTGACCGTCACCGTGGTTTCGCCGCCCGACAGAAACACGCACGGAGGGGCCGCGCCCGCCACGGCGGCGGCGCATCCCGGGTCCACCCAGTCCGGCGCCGCAAGCGTCTCCCGGCGCGCCGCCCCGAGGGCAATGGCGGCGTGGGCCTGCGCCACCCGGC
This sequence comes from Pseudomonadota bacterium, assembly GCA_022572335.1. GTDB lineage: Bacteria > Pseudomonadota > Alphaproteobacteria > Rhodospirillales > 2-02-FULL-58-16 > JACZQZ01. The sequence continues at coordinate 5,941 of JACZWD010000056.1, read as the reverse complement.
GGGCTTCGCCCTCGATGGCGTCGCCGAGGATGATCGGCGCGTACCCTGCGGCGCGGGCGGTTTCGGCCGCCGCCTCCAGGGCCATTCGAGGCGTCGCCACCAAGACCGTCTCGGCCCGCTGAAGGCGCTCGTCTCGGGGCTTGGGCGTCTCTTCGCCGGCCCCGCTCAATTGCCTGGAGACCGCCTGCGGCGGCTCGATGCCGTACTTCTCCAGCACCGCCCTGGCGTCGGCAAAGGTGGTGGGGTCGGCGACCGTGGGGCCCGACGCGATCACCGCCGGGTCGTCGCCGGGGACATCGGAGATGGCCAGGGTGACCACCCGCGCCGGGAAGGCCGCCGCCGCCAAGCGTCCGCCCTTGACGGCCGAGAGGTGTTTCCTCACGCAGTTCATCTCGGAAATGGTCGCCCCGGATTTGAGCAGCGCCGCGTTCACCGCCTGTTTGTCCTCCAGGGTCAGGCCGGGCGCCGGCAGGACGAGAAGCGCCGACCCGCCGCCGGAGATCAGGCACACCACCAGGTCGTCGGCCGAGAGCGCCCCGACCGTCTCCACGATGCGCGCCGCCGCCGCCCGGCCGGCGGCGTCGGGCACCGGATGGGCCGCCTCCACCACCTCGATCGCCCGGCACGGCACCGCGTGGCCGTAGCGGGTGACCACCAGGCCCGAAAGACGGCCCGGCCAGTGTTCCTCCACCGCCCGCGCCATGGCCGCGGCGGCCTTGCCGAACCCCACCACGACGGTCCGGCCCTTGGGCCGAACGGGAAGATTGGCGGGCACGCAATGGGCGGGCTGGGACACGGCCACGGCCCTGTCGAACATGGATCGGAGAAGCTGATCGCCCATCGCCCGTTCCCCGGCCCGCCGGGTGCACGTGAATGCCAGCCCCCATAGTAAAGGGATGGCGGAACCGTCCGCACGAAAATTGTCTGCCCCGGGCCGAATACCTGACCAGGTACCTCCAATGGATAGTTCCGGTCACGCGGGCACATACGATACGATGGACCCTTCCGCGAACACCCGCCGGGACCGACGGACGCCGTCCGTGGCGGCCACGCGAAACCGGTGGTTTCCTGTGATCGCCGGAAAGGAAGGTCGAGGTTGCAAACCCAGCGCGACACCGTCGCCCGCCAGAGCGCCGGAGAGGCCCTCAAGCACGAGCCGGTGGGCCTGTTCCATTACATCCGGCGGGTGCGCCAGGAGATCGCCGCCATCTACCGTCCGGCCAACGGCGACCATAAGTTCGACAGCATGACCGACCAGCTTGACGCCATCGTCGGGACCACCGAGGACGCGACCAACACGATCATGGAGGCCATGGAAAACAACGACGAAATCCTGGCCAGGCTGAGGGAAGGGATCACCGATTCCGATCAGTTGGCCTGCCTTGACAGGATCGCCGCGAACGGCAACGCCGTTTTCGAGGCATGCTCCTTCCAGGACATTACCGGGCAAAGGGTGTCCAAGGTGGTCAAGTCGGTCACCTTTGTGGAGGAGCGGATCGACGCCCTCATCGGCATCTGGGGCAAGGACGAACTGGAGAATGTCGACGTCAAGCCGGAACGGGAAATGACCGCCGACGAGAAGCTGGCGCACGGCCCCCAGCTTGAGCGCCATGGCATCAGCCGGGACGAGATCGACAAGCTGTTCGACTGAGTATCCGGCGCCTCCGGTATTCCCTGTCCCGCGCCCGGTCGGCCGTGGTAGTACTCACTTGCAGCAACGCAGAACGGAGCGATGGCGCGCCCTGGTTTTCCCGTGTTTGCCCTTCTTTTCGGCATGCTTGCCGCAGGCATGGATGCACAAGCGGCGGGCCCCGACGATATGGTGTATCTGGACCTGAAGGACGGCCGCGTAGTCATCGAAATGCGGCCCGACCTGGCCCCGCGCCACGTGGCGCGCATCAAGGAGCTGGTGGGCCAGGGGTTTTACGACGGGCTGCCGTTCCACCGGGTGATGGATGGCTTCATGGCCCAGACCGGCGACCCGCGCGGCGACGGCACCGGCGGCTCGGGGGTCAAGATCCCGGCCGAGTTCTCCGACGAGCCCTATGAGCGCGGCACCCTGGGCATGGCCCGGTCGAGCGACCCGGACAGCGCCGATTCCCAGTTTTTCATCATGTTCAAGCGAAACCCTTCCCTGGACGGCGAGTACACGGTCTGGGGCAAGGTGGTCGAGGGCATGGACTACGTGGACAAAATCAAGAAGGCGCCGCCCGGTGCGCGCAGCGGCACGGTGGACAAGCCCGACCGCATCGTCCGCATGCGCATGGCGGCGGACGTCAAGGACGACGTCAAGGACTGAGCCTCAAATTCGGAATTTCCCGCGAGCGCGCGGCACATCCCCCTTCCCCTGCGTCCTCTGTGTTTGAAATTTTTTCAACGCCGACGGCGCTGAGGTGCGCCGAGGGATACGGCAGCGCTTGCGGCGCCCGACGTCTGTTCCGACGAGAGGCGTACGCGGGATTGGTGAATTTTCAACGCTCCCTCACCTGGCTCAAGGCTGCCTCGATGGCCTCCAGCGCGGCCTGGGCGTGGGCGCCGTCGGGACCGCCGGCCTGGGCCATGTCGGGACGCCCGCCGCCGCCCTTGCCGCCGACGGCAGCCGAGCCGGCGCGCACCAGATCGATGGCGCTGATGCGGTCGGTCAGGTCGTCGGTCACGCCGACGACGAGGGACGCCTTGCCGTCGTTGACGCTGACCAGCGCCGCCACGCCGGACCCCACCTGGCGCTTGAGGTCGTCGGCCAGGCCCTTCAGGTCCTTGGCCGGGACGCCGTCGAGCAGCCGCGGCGTGAACTTGACACCGCCCACGTCCTTCACCTCGCCGGCGTCGCCGCCGGTGGCCATCCGGCGCCGGGCCTCGGCCAGCTCGCGCTCCAGTTTCCTCCGTTCCCCGATGAGGGCGGCGACCCGGGCGGGAACGTCCGCCGGCGCGCTCTTGAGCAGGGCGGCGGTCTCGTTGAGGGTCGCTTCGCGGTCGGCGTAATAGGCGTTCACGGCGGCGCCGGTGAGCGCCTCGATGCGGCGCACCCCGGCGCCCACCGCCCCTTCGGAGACGATCTTGAACGCCTGGATATCGCCGGTGCGGCCGACGTGGGTGCCGCCGCAGAGCTCGGTGGAGAAAGCGCCGTCTTCGTCCTCGCCCATGCTCAGCACCCGCACCTCGTCGCCGTACTTTTCGCCGAACAGGGCCAGGGCGCCCGCCTCGATCGCCTCCTCGGGATCCATCAGGTGGGTGACGACCGCGCCGTTGCGGCGCATCTGGGCGTTGACCCGGTCCTCCACGGCGGCGATCTCCTCGGGCGAGATGGCTTTCGGGTGGCTGACGTCGAAGCGCAACCGGTCCGGCGCCACCAGGGACCCCTTCTGGGTCACGTGATCGCCGAGCGTGCGCCGGAGCGCCGCGTGCAACAGGTGGGTGGCGGAGTGATTGGCGCGCACGCGGTCGCGGCGGTCCGCGTCGACCTCCAGGACCACCTCTTCGCCGACGGCCAGGACCCCGTCCTCCACCCGGACCATGTGGACGTGCACGGTGCCCACCTTCTTCTGGGTATCGGTGACCGTCAGGCGGGCCTTGCCGGCGGCCGTCATGGCGCCGGTGTCCCCCACCTGGCCGCCCGATTCGCCATAGAACGGGGTCTGGTTGACGACGACGGCGGCCGTCTGGCCGGCCCTGGCCTCGGACGTGCGCTCGCCGTCGACGACGATGGCGACCACCCGGCCTTCGGCGGTTTCGGTTTCGTAGCCGAGGAATTCGGTGGCGCCCAGTTCCTCGTGGACGGAGAACCACACCTCGTCGGTGGCGGCCTCGCCGGAGCCGGTCCAGGCCTTGCGGGCCTCGGCGCGCTGGCGTTCCATGGCGGCGTTGAAGGCGTCCGTATCGACGACCATGCCCTTGGCGCGCAGCGCGTCCTGGGTGAGGTCGAGGGGGAAGCCATAGGTGTCGTACAGCTTGAACGCGACGTCGCCGGACAACTCGCCGCCGGGGGGCAGGTCCGCCGTCGCCTCGTCGAGCAGCCCGAGGCCCCGGTCCAGGGTCCGCTTGAACCTGGATTCCTCCAGCTTCAGGGTCTCGGCGATCAGGGATTCGGCCCGCGCCAGCTCGGGAAACGCCTGGCCCATCTGGGCGACGAGGACGGGCACCAGCCGCCACAGCAGGGGCTCGGTGCAGCCCATCAGCTGCGCGTGACGCATGGCGCGGCGCATGATGCGGCGCAGGACGTATCCCCGCCCCTCGTTGGACGGCAGCACGCCGTCGGCGATCAGGAAGCCGGTGGCCCTGAGGTGATCGGCGATGACCCGGTGGGAGACCTGGTGCGGGCCATCCGCATCGGCGCCCGTGGCCTCCGCCGACGCCGCGACCAGGGCGCGAAAGAGGTCGATCCGGTAATTGTCGTGGGTGCCCTGGAGCACGGCGGCGGTGCGCTCCAGCCCCATGCCGGTGTCGACCGACGGTTTGGGCAGGGGGACGCGCTTGTCCGGCGTCACCTGCTCGAACTCCATGAACACCAGGTTCCAGATCTCGATGAAGCGGTCGCCGTCCTCGTCCGGGCTGCCGGGCGGGCCGCCGGGGATGTGGTCGCCGTGGTCGTAGAAGATCTCCGAGCACGGCCCGCAGGGACCGGTTTCGCCCATGGCCCAGAAGTTGTCCGACGTGGCTATGCGGAGAATGCGCCGTTCGGGGAGTCCGGAGATCTTCTTCCACAGGTCGAAGGCGTCGTCGTCCTCGGCATAGACGGTGACCAGCAACCTGTCCCTGTCCAGGCCGTACTCCCCGGTCACCAGCTTCCACGCCAACTCGATGGCCACGTCCTTGAAGTAGTCGCCGAACGAGAAGTTGCCCAGCATCTCGAAGAACGTGTGGTGGCGGGCGGTGTAGCCGACGTTTTCCAGATCGTTGTGCTTGCCCCCGGCGCGCACGCATTTCTGCGACGTCACGGCACGCACATAGTCGCGGGTCTCGAGGCCGGTGAAGACGTTCTTGAACTGCACCATGCCGGAGTTGGTGAACAGCAGGGTGGGGTCGTTGCGCGGCACCAGCGGGCCCGATTCGACGACCCGGTGTCCGTGGCCGGCGAAGAAATCGAGAAACGCCTGGCGAATGTCGTTGACCGTCTGCATGGCCTTCAATTTAGCAGGATGCGCGCATAAACCAACGCCCGACGTCGGCACGCGCCCGTTCGGCGCGGCGCCGCGACGGCGCCGGGAAACGGCGTCGGGTCAAAAAAACGCGGTCCCTCTCGGGACCGCGCAAGGGAAATCCCCGGGGATCAGGGAGGTTACTCGCCCGCCTGGACCTCGTTTTCGGTTTCGCTTTCCGCCGTCGCGTCCGCGGGCGCGGGCGCCGCATCGGCGTCCAGTCCCGCGCCGCGGCGGATGGCGCTCTCGATGGCGGCCGCCACGTCCGCGTGCTCGGCGAGATATTTCTTGGCGTTCTCGCGGCCCTGGCCGATGCGCTCCGAATCGTAGGAGTACCAGGACCCGGACTTCTCGACGATCCCCGCCTGCAGGCCGAGGTCGATGAGCTCGCCGGTCCTGGAGATGCCCTCGCCAAATATGATGTCGAACTCCACCCTCTTGAACGGCGGCGCCAGCTTGTTCTTCACCACCTTTACCCGGGTCTGGTTGCCGATGATCTCGTCGCGGTCCTTGATCGCGCCGATGCGCCGGATCTCCAGGCGCACGGAGGCATAGAACTTGAGCGCGTGGCCGCCGGTCGTGGTTTCCGGGTTGCCGAACATGACCCCGATCTTCATGCGAATCTGGTTGATGAAGATGATCATGCATCTGGAGCGGGACACCGATGCGGTGAGCTTGCGCAGGGCCTGGCTCATCAGCCGGGCCTGCAGGCCCATGTGCGAATCCCCCATCTCGCCTTCCAGTTCGGCGCGCGGCACGAGGGCGGCGACGCTGTCGATGACGAGCACGTCGATGGCGCCCGAGCG
>JACZWD010000236.1 GCA_022572335.1 Pseudomonadota bacterium | reverse complement strand
ACGCCGTCCGAAAGCCTTGGTAAGCCGCCGTTGCGGTCGCGTATGCGGCCCGTCGGAGGGCGTCGAAAAGTTTTGACGATGCGCCGCATCGCCTGCAACTTTCCTCCTGCCCGACGAGCCGCCTACGTGATCTCCATGAGTCATGATCAGCGTCCCTTGGTATTAATACCTTCCCCCGTTGCCTGGCGGGGTTTGGCCCTTTAAGTTTCCCGCCATGACCGTCGTCCACACCCTGGCTCCTTACGCCTGCGACCCGGGCGCCAGCCGCGGCCGGCTGTATCCCGAGCCCGAAAGCGCGACACGGACCTGCTTCCAGCGCGACCGCGACCGCATTATCCACGCCGGCGCCTTCCGGCGGCTGGCCTACAAGACCCAGGTCTTCGTCAACCACGAGGGCGACTTCTTCCGCACCCGCCTGACCCACAGCCTGGAGGTCTCGCAGATCACGCGCTCGGTGTGCCGGTCCCTGCGCCTGAACGAGGACCTGGCCGAGGCCCTGGCCCTGGCCCACGACCTCGGCCATCCGCCCTTCGGCCACGCCGGCGAGGACGCCCTGAAGGAGATGATGGAACCCTTCGGCGGCTTCGACCACAACGCCCAGTCCCTGCGCGTGATCACCCTGCTGGAGAAGCGCTACGTCGAATTCGACGGCCTCAATCTTACTTGGGAGACCCTGGAAGGGGTGGTCAAGCACAACGGCCCGCTGGCCGGCGACGACGAGCCCCTGCCCCGGGCCATCGCCGCGTATGCCGGCACCCACGACCTGGAGCTCGGCACCTTCGCCGGCGCCGAGGCCCAGGTCGCGGCCATCGCCGACGACGTGGCCTACAACAACCACGACATCGACGACGGACTGCGCGCCGGCCTGTTCACCGTCGCCGACCTGGGCGAGGTGCCCCTGGTCGGGCCGGTGTTCGCGGACGTGGCGCGCGCCTACCCGGAGGTGGACGAGTCCCTGCTCATCCACGAGGCGGTGCGGCGCATGATCGGCGCCATGGTCACCGACATCCTGGCCGAAACGGCGCGGCGCATCGAAGACATCGGACCGGCGACGGCGGACGACATCCGCCACTGCGGCCGGCCGGTGGCCGGGTTCTCCGACGGGATGGGTGAGAACGAGGCGGCGCTGAAGGCGTTCCTGTCCGAGAACATGTACGGCCACTACAAGCTGAACCGCATGACCAGCAAGGCGCGCCGGGTGGTCAAGGACCTTTTCCGGCTGCTGGTGGACGAACCGGAATGCCTGCCCACCGAGTGGCGGCGCCAGGCCGGGGCGCCGGGCAGCGCCGCCACCGCCCAGTTGGTGGCCGACTACATCGCCGGCATGACCGACCGCTCCGCCCTGGACGAACACCGCCGGATGTTCGACGTGCAGGCGCGCACTTCGTGAACCTGTTCCAGCACTTCCGCGAGCGCATCCTCGGCGTGGTCGGGGACCTGGCCGCCGAAGGCCGCCTTCCCGGGGGCCTGAGCACCGCGCGCATCACCGTCGAGCCGCCGCGCGAGGCGGCCCACGGGGACGTCACCACCAACGCCGCCATGGTCCTGGCCAAGCCGGCCGGGATGAAGCCGCGCCACCTGGCGGGGCTGCTGGCCGAGCGCCTGGGCGGGCTGGAGTCGGTCGCCGGCGCCGACATCGCCGGACCCGGTTTCATCAACATGCGCCTCGAGGACGCATTCTGGCACGCCCGGCTGGCCGAGATTCTGCGGGCCGGCCCGGCCTACGGCGATTCGGCGATGGGCGGCGGCGAGGCCGTCAACGTGGAGTTCGTCTCCGCCAACCCCACGGGGCCGCTCCACATCGGCCACGGGCGCGGCGCCGTGATCGGCGACGCCCTGGCGGCGCTGCTCGAGAAGGCGGGCTACAAGGTCACCCGCGAATACTACGTCAACGACGCCGGCGCCCAGGTCGACAAACTGGCGTTTGCGGCCCGGTGGCGGTATCTCCAGGCTCTCGGCGACCGGGTGCCCGACGAGGTGGGCGAGGATATCCGCCGGGATGGTTCCATGGAATATCAGGGCCAGTATCTTGTTTCGGTGGGCAAGGCATTGGCCGGGGAATATGGGACGCGATTTTGCACGGCGGCGGCGGACGAATGGCTGCCCCCGGTCCGTGAGTTCGCCGTCGGTGCCATGATGGACCTGATCAAGGGCGACCTGGAGGCGCTCGGCATCCGCTTCGACGTTTTCACCTCCGAGCGCGCCCTGGTGGCCGGCGGCAAGGTCGACGACGCGCTGGCCTTCCTGGAGGACCGGGACCTGGTCTATACCGGCGTCCTGGAGCCGCCGAAGGGCAAGGTCCCGGACGACTGGGAGCCCCGGCCCCAGGTGCTGTTCCGCGCCACCCGGTTCGGCGACGACGTCGACCGGCCGCTGAAGAAAGCGGACGGCTCGTGGACCTACTTCGCCACCGACATCGCCTATCACCTGGACAAGTTCCGGCGCGGTTTCAAGACCATGATCGACATCTGGGGCGCCGACCACGGGGGCTACGTCAAGCGCGTGCAGGCGGCGGTCAAGGCGGTGACCGAAGGCGCCGGCGACCTCGACGTCAAGATCTGCCGTCTGGTCAACCTGCTGGACGACGGCCGGCCGGTGAAGATGTCGAAAAGGGCGGGTTCCTTCGTCACCCTGCGCGACGTCATCGACGCGGTGGGCAAGGACGTGGTGCGCTTCATCATGCTGACGCGGACCAACGACAAGCCGCTCGACTTCGATCTTGTCCGGGTGACCGAGCAGTCCCGGGACAATCCCGTTTTTTACGTGCAGTACGCCCACGCCCGGGTGTGCTCGGTCATGCGCCACGCGGCGGAGATATTCGATGCCGGCGCGTTGCGCGCCGAGACCCTGGCCGAGGCCCGGCTGCAGCGCTTGACCGGCCCGTCCGAGCTTGGTTTGATCAAGCTCATGGCGGGGTGGCCGCGTCTTGTGGAAGGCGCCGCCGAAACCCACGAACCCCATCGCGTCGCCTTCTACCTCAACGATCTGGCGGCGCAGTTCCATGCCCTTTGGAACAAGGGCAACGACGATGCCAGCCTCCGGTTCATCGTGCCGGCGGATCCAGAACTCACGGCGGCGAGGCTTGCCCTTGTGCAGGGAGTGGCTTATGTGATTGCGTCGGGGTTGACGGTTTTTGGCGTCACCCCGCTCGAGGAGATGCGTTGATGGCGGGCTCCGAGGAATCGGACGCAATGGGCGCCCCGGAAGTTTTCCAAACGGCGGATCGCAAGCCGGCGGGGCGCGACAGGCTGAAAATTCGTTCCTGGCTCAGATATTTCCTGTATTTCGCCGTCGTCTTCGCGGCCGGCATCGGCGCCGGCTGGTACTACGTGGGCACCCAGT
>JACZWD010000235.1 GCA_022572335.1 Pseudomonadota bacterium | reverse complement strand
GGGTGGGCTTGGCGAGGCGGTCCAGGGTGCGCATCAGCCCGGCCAGGCCGAGGGCGTCCTCGACGTTTTCGTCGAAGGCGTAGTCCGCCGTGCGGCGCATCCAGTTGAGGTCGGCGCCGGCGGAGAAGTTCCGGCCCTTGGCCGCCAGCACCACGGCGCGGACCTGGGGCCGGCCCTCCATGTCGCGCAAGGCCTCCGTCAACTGCGCGATGAGGGCGTCGTCGAAGGCGTTGTGTACCTCGGGCCGGTTGAGGATCAGCCAGCCGGCGCCGGTGTCGTCGATTTCGGTGATCAGCGGCGTGTCGGTCATGTCTTCCAAAATTCCTAGACAACCACAGGGACACAGAGGCACAGAGAGAAAAAAAGGATCACCTCAAAGACACAAAGCGAACGGAATAAAAATAGATAATTTAACGTTCTCTTTCCCTTGGCGTCCTTGGTGTCTTGGTGGTGAACAGGTTCTTTCTTTTCCTCCGCGTTCCTCTGCGTCCTCCGCGTTGAAATTCGAAACGCAGAGGACGCGGAGGACCGCAGAGGGTTTTAAAAAAAACAAATGCGCTGTCACGGCCGGGCACCGGAATTTCACCCCTGGCGCCCGGCCGCGTTTGCGGGCAAGCGCAGCGAACGGAATAAAAATAAATAATTTAATGTCCTCTTTTCGGTGAACAGGGTCTTTCTTTTCCTCCGCGTTCCTCTGCGTCCTCCGCGTTGAAATTCGAAACGCAGAGGACGCAGAGGACCGCAGAGGGTTTTAAAAAAACGAATGCGCCGTCACGGCCCGGCACCGAAATTTCACCCGCGGCGCCCGGTCGCGTTCGCGGACAAGCGCCGGGTACCGTTCCCTGTGTTCCTTGCGACCTCTGTGATTCATAAATACTGCCGGGGGCCGGAAGTACCTTCCGGCCATAGTACGACGCCCTTGCGGGCCGGCGCCGGTTGGCGTCAAATTCATCCATGTCCGGGCGTGCCTACGTGTTGGCGTTGGTTATGGCCGCGGTGCTTGCCGGGGGGACACAGGCCTGTTCGCCGGCGCGCCTGGGCGAAGCGGTCCGCGTGCTGGCCGACATCGACGCCGGCGCCGGGCCGAGCGCGCTGAAGGAGCAGACGCCGACGCCGGTGCGGCGGCCCGTGCGCTACACCGTCGACGGGCGGGCGCGCGCCGGAGACCTCTATCTTCCCGGGGACGGGGCGCTGGCGGCCATGGTGCTGGTGCCCGGCATCACGCCCGAGGGCAAGGACGACCCCCGGCTGGTCGCCTTCGCCGGCACCCTGGCCCGGGCCCGCTTCGAGGTGCTGGTGCCCGACCTGCCCAAACTGCGCCAGCTCAAGGTGAGCCCCGAGGACGCGCGCGCCATCGCCGATGCGTCCGTCTACCTGGACGGGCGCGCGCCAGGCGGGCGGCCCCTGGGCCTGACGGCCATCTCCTATGCGGTGGGGCCGGCGGTGATCGCCCTGTTCGAACCGGGGGCGGCGGAGCGCATCGACTTCGTGCTGGCCATCGGCGGCTATCACGACATCGAGGCCGTGCTCACCTTTTTCACCACCGGCTATTACCGCGAGGCCGGGGCCGCGGCCTGGCGCCGCCGCACCCCCAACGCCTACGGCAAATGGGTGTTCGTGAACAGCAACGCGGACCGGGTGGGCAACGCCGCCGACCGGGCGCTGCTGGCGGCCATGGCGGAGCGCAAGCTCGACGATCTCGGGGCCGATGTCTCGGACCTGGCCGGCCGTCTCGGGCCCGCCGGCGCCACGGTCCATGCCCTGCTCGCCAACCGGGACCCGGAGCGGGTGCCCGGCCTGCTCGCCCGGCTGCCGCCCGGCATCACCGGGGACATGGCGGCGCTGGATCTCAAGCGGCGGGACCTGGGGGCGCTGAAGGTCCGCTTCGTGCTCGTCCACGGCCGCGACGACCCGATCATTCCGGAAACCGAGAGCGAAAGCCTGGCCGCCGCCCTGCCCCGGGCGGAGTTGTTCCTCGTCGACAGCCTCAACCACGTGGATCCCAAGCCCGTGGGCCTGTCCGACAAGCTGGTCCTGCTGCAGGCCATCTACACGCTCTTGCGCCTGCGCGACGCGCCACCCGGGCCCTGAGGGGAGTCAGCGCGGCGGCCACAGGCGCGCCATCGCCGCGTCGGCGCCGGCCAGCCGGTGGGCGAGGAAGGCGCGGGTGCGCTGCTGGCCCACGGTCTCGTCGCGCAGCCAGAGGAACACGGTGGCGACGAACAGCGCCGTGAGGCCGATCTCCTCGACCTGCCTGCGCCGGCCGGCGGCGTCCAGATGGGCGGCGTCGCGGATCCACTGCACCGTGCGCGAAAGGGTCCACACCAGGGCCAGGTTGTGGTGGGGATGGCCGGGATAGAGCTTTTCCCCGAGCATCTCGCCGGTCACGCCGCGGTAGGGCGCCAGGGCGTCCAGCCACGCGCCGATCACCCGGTACAGCCGGTCGGTCGCGGGCAGCCGGGCGAAGCCCTTGCCGCGCTTGGCCAGCATGGCGGCGTCGGCGCGGGCGAACCAGGCGTCGGCGATGGCGTCCTTGTCCCGGTAATGCTTGCGGATGTCGGCCATGGAGACGTCCAGGCGCCGGGCCACCTGGCGCAGCCGCAGGCGCCCCCATCCCATGTCATTGGCGATGTCGAGGGTGGTGTCGAGGATACGCGCCGGCGTGGTTCTCGCCATGGAACCCTCCCCGGCGCCCATCATACAGCCATTGGCGGGGCGGATCGAGCCCTTGCCGGCAAGGCGGCGAATAGGCGGGCGCCGGCCCGTCCCCTGTTCACGCCGTGTAGACGTCCCGGTCCCGGTGGTAGGTCTCGGCGAAGGTATCGAGCATGCGCGCCGCCTCGGCGTCGAAGTCGGCGCGCTGCATGAGGGCCCGGGTGACGAAACAGGCGAACGTCACCGCTTCGCCCTTGCCGCGCAGGGCGAAGGCGCCGGCGAGGTCGTCCAGGTATTCGTGGATGAGCTTGCGCGCCATGACGTTGAGCTGGCGTTTCACGAAGCGGTGCTTGTCCCGCCACTTCCGTTGCGCCTGCCTGGTCGCCATGAGGGCCCTCCCGCTGCGGGTGATAGGTCTCCCGCAGGCTATCTACTAGTAGAGAAGACGCGGGTCAAGGGGCGCCGGCGGCGGGCCGGACCCCTGGCGGGGTAGTGCCTCGGTTTGAAATCCTGCCGAACCAACGCCCTGAACGTCCGCTTTCTAGCGGATCACGTCTGCTTTACGCTGGGCGGCAGACACTGGCGCAGGGTCATCGGCACTTCTGCTCCTGACCCAGGCTGTTCTCTAACTCGGGGTGGAATGTCAAGCTCTCCGTGATGCGCCTGCCGGGTTCACTGTTCTCTCCGCAGT
>JACZWD010000055.1 GCA_022572335.1 Pseudomonadota bacterium | reverse complement strand
CAAGGCTTTCGGACGGCGTCGCGCACGCTTCGCGATGCCCCGCATCGCCACAGCGCACGCTTAGGGCCGAAAACCTTGGTAAGCCGGCTCGTCGGGTCATGATCAGCGCCCCTTGGTATTATTCATGGGACGCGCCATACCGGGGTCGTGGCACGGCCACCATAGACCCGGGATCGCCGCCTTGGAACACCGGCGCAAAACGAAAAAGGCCCGCGCATGGCGGGCCTGTGCGGCGGGTTCGGGGGCGCGGAAACGTCAGGCCGTCTTTTGCTCCACGGCCTTGCGCACGCGCCGCTTGAGCCGGCGCGCCTCCTCCGACAGCTTGGAATCCCGGGTGTTCAGCAGGAAGGCGTCGAGGCCGCCCTTGTGCTCGATGGTGCGCAGCGCCTGGACGCAGATGCGCATGCGGAACGTCTGGCCCAGGGCGTCGCTCAACACCGAGGCCGGCTGCAGGTTGGGCAGGAACCGCCGCCGCGTCTTGTTGTGGGCGTGGCTCACGTTGTTGCCGGTCTGAACACCCTTGCCGGTGAGGGCGCACCGTCTGGCCATGGCCGTCGATCCTCCGCGCGCGAATTCGGGGCCGCCGTCCGTGGCCCCGGGAACGGCGGTTTTTAGGCGCGCCGGCGGCCCCCGTCAAGGGCAAAGGGCGCCAACCGGCGCCCCGCGGGCCCGGCCTCCCATAACCGTTGCCTGGCGGCAGCCAACGGACTAGCCTCTCCTTCCCCAACCCACGCGGGAAGCCGAAGGCGGCGGGAAGCCCTTGAACACGGGAGGCACACCATGGCGAAAGTTTCCTTGAACACCCGGCTCGGCGTTTCCGCCGACGAGGCCTGGAAGCTGATCGGCGGCTTCAATGCGTTGCCCGACTGGCACCCGGCGGTGGAGAAAAGCGAACTGGAGAAGGAAGGCCAGGAGCGCATCCTCACCCTCGCCGGCGGCGGCAGGATCGTCGAACGGCTGGAACGGAGCGACGACGCCGAGCGCGTCTATTCCTATTCCATCCTCAACAGCCCCCTGCCCGTCGCCAACTACAAGGCCACCATCCGCGTCCGCGACGCCGAAGACGGCGCCTGCGATGTCGAGTGGTCGAGCGAGTTCGATGCCGCCGGCGCCCCCGAAGCGGACGCGGTGAAGGTCATCGAGGGCATCTTCCAGACCGGCCTGGACAACCTGAAAAAGATGTTCGGCGGCTGAGGCGCCCGCCGCCCTTTTGCCGCCGCCGGGCGGCGGCGCCGGTTTCGGAAATATCCGCCATCGCCCGTAGCGCCTTTGCGTCCCTCTGCGTCCTCTGCGTTTAAATTCTATCAACGCCGAGGGCGCCGAGGTGTGCCGAGGGACGCCGGGAATCGTGATCCGGCGACCCCGGACCGTTGTTCATCCGCGTTCATCCGTGTTCATCCGTGTGAAATGATCACGGGCATTTCAATCGGACGATCATTGGCATGAAATGGTGAGCGTTCGCGATCGAACACGGATGAACACGGATGGACACGGATGAAAGTTCGTTCCGGCGAACGCACGGAAAAGCGTACCGAAGGGATCGCCCGGGCAGGCTTTCGAGGTTCTGAAAAGCCGTATTATCCCGTCTTCGCCGGTCTCCGCCGTTTCCGTCCTTTCGCCTCACGCGGGTTCGGCGTTGGCCGCGATCCACCGGGCGAGGCCGGTCTCGTCGACCTCGCCCGCGGCCAGGCCCAGAATGATCTCGACTTCGTCCTCCTGCGCGGGGCGGAAACGATACCCGTTGAGGGCCAGGAACGCCTGCAGCGACAGTAATCCGGTCCGCTTGTTGCCATCGACGAAGGGATGATTGCGGACGATCCCCGTACAGGTGGCGGCGGCCAGCCGGAATATGCCGGCGTCTCGTTCGTATTCATACCGGTTACGGGCCTTGGCGAGGGCGCTTTCCAGCAGCCCGGCATCCCGGAGGCCTTGCCCGCCGCCGAACACGGCCAACTGTTCGTCGTGAATGGCCAGCACCATCCGCGTGGTGAGCCACTTCGGCCCGGCGGTCACTTCGCCAGGTCTTTGAGCGCGTCGCGGTGGTCGCGCATGTATTCCCGCGTCGCCTCCATGACCTTGGCGAAGTCCGGATCATAGGGCGTCAGCCGGATGCCGTCGGGCGTGCGCACGATGAAAAGCTTGTCGCCCTCCACCACGCCGAGCTTTTCCAGTTCCGCCTTGGGCAGAATCACCCCGTAGGAATTCCCGATCCTGCGCACCGTAACGGTGTCAGCCACCACGACCTCCAAAGCCAAAAGGTATTATAACATTTATTATAACATTAGAGGGATTTCGTCAACGCCCGCGGCGGCCGGGCGGCGGCCCCTACCCCACCGCGTGCCTCAGGTTCTCGTCCAGCTTGTCGAGGAACCGCTGGGTGGTCAGCCACGGCTGGTCGGGGCCGATGAGGATCGCCAGGTCCTTGGTCATGAAGCCCGATTCGACGGTTTCCACGCACACCTTCTCCAGGGTCCCGGCGAAGGCCTGCACGTCCGCCGTGCCGTCGAACTTGCCCCGGTAAAACAGCCCCCGCGTCCACGCGAAGATGGAGGCGATGGGGTTGGTCGAGGTCTCCTTGCCCTGCTGATGGAGCCGGTAATGGCGCGTCACCGTGCCGTGGGCGGCTTCCGCCTCCACCGTGTTGCCGTCCGGCGTCATCAGCACCGACGTCATCAGCCCCAGGGAGCCGAACCCCTGGGCGACGATGTCCGACTGCACGTCCCCGTCGTAGTTCTTGCACGCCCACACATAGCCGCCGCTCCACTTCAGCGCCGCCGCCACCATGTCGTCGATCAGGCGGTGCTCGTAGGTGATCTTCTTCGCGGCGAACCTGTCCTTGAAATCGGCCTCGAAGACTTCTTCGAACAGGTCCTTGAAGCGCCCGTCATAGGCCTTCAGGATGGTGTTCTTGGTCGACAGGTACAGCGGCCAGCCCAGGTCCAGCGCGTAATTGAAACACGACCGCGCGAAGCCCCGGATGCTGTCGTCCAGATTGTACATGGCCATGGCGACGCCGCCGCCGGGGAAGTCGTAGACCTCGCGCTCGACGGGTTCGCCGCCGTCGGCCGGCGTATAGGTGATGGTCAGCTTGCCCGGGCCCGGAACGACGAAGTCGGTGGCCCGGTACTGGTCGCCGAAGGCGTGGCGGCCGATGACGATGGGCTTGGTCCATCCCGGCACCAGACGGGGCACGTTCCTGCACACGATGGGCTCGCGGAAGATGGTGCCGCCGACGATGTTGCGGATGGTGCCGTTGGGCGAGCGCCACATCTGCTTGAGGCCGAATTCCTCCACCCGCGCCTCGTCCGGCGTGATGGTGGCGCACTTGACGCCGACGCCGTAGGTCTTGATCGCCTCCGCCGCGTCGATGGTGATCCGGTCTTCGGTCTCGTCGCGCTTTTCGATGCCGAGGTCGTAGTACTTCAGGTCGACGTCCAGGTACGGCAGGATCAGCTTGTCCTTGATGAAGGCCCAGATGATTCGCGTCATTTCGTCGCCGTCCAGCTCGACGATGGGGTTCAGGACCTTGATCTTGGGCATGCGCGGCTCCCCCGGAAAAAATGCAGTGAGAACATTAAGGAAAACATTTAGTACGCCCGCCCGCCCTTCACAGGTGGCTGGTCAGCACCACCTCCCTGGGCTCGGGCGCGTCCTCCAGGGCGGCGAACACTTGGTCCACGCCGTCGACCACCGTGAACAGCTCGGCGATGGCCGGATGGGCGAAGCCGTTGGCGACGATGCCGCCCATCAGCGCCTTGAACGGCCCCCAGTAGCCGCCCACGTCGACCATCACGATGGGCTTGGCGTGCAGTTGAAGCTGCTTCCAGGTGGTGATCTCGAGGGCCTCGTCCAGGGTGCCCAGGCCGCCGGGCAGGACCACGAAGCCGTCGGACAACTCGAACATGCGGCGTTTGCGATCATGCATGCTGCCGACGACGATGAGCTCGGTCACGTCCCGGTTCTCCACCTCGTATTGCGTAAGAAAATCGGGGATGACGCCGATCACCTCTCCGCCATCCTCGAGAACGGCCCCGGCGAGGACCCCCATCAGGCCGATGCGCCCGCCGCCGTAGACCAGGCGCACGCCGCGCCCGGCCATGAGGACCCCCAGCCTTCGCGCCGCCTCCGTGTAGGCGGGGTCGTCCCCCACCTTGGAGCCGCAAAAGACGCAGATGGAGGTGATGGTGGTCATGGTGCTCTTTCCGCCGCTCCGGGCCCGGGGACCATCTCCGGGCCCGGGGACCATCTCGGGGCCCGGGGACATAGAGTATCCGCTCCTTCGGCTGCGTTCACCGAATTGTTACCGCGCGCCGGGCGTTGGAGTTGCTTTTCCCGGCGCCGGCCCTTTTAATTCATGGCGACGGCGCCCTGCCATTGCGCAAGCAAGGAATTAGGACCGGCCCGGCGTTTTTCCGGTCGGGAGGTTCGCCAACCAACCGAAGAGCACGGGGAGAATACCATGCGAATCACATCCATAGTGGCCGTCGTGTTGACCTTGGGATTGATCTCGACGGCCATGGCCGCGGGCTCGAGCAGTTCTTCGCGCCGGCCCGCCGCCGAGCCAAGCACGTATCAGCAAGGGGTGTCGGCGGTGAAGGCCGGCGACTACGGGCGCGCCCTCGGCCTGTTCGAAAAAGTGGTCCGGGCCAACCCGCGCAACGCCGACGCCTGGAACTACATCGGCTTCAGCCACCGTAACCTGAAGCAGTTCGACCAGGCCCTGGCCGCCTACACCAAGGCGCTGGACATCGATCCCGAGCATCGCGGCGCCAACGAGTATCTGGGCGAGCTTTACCTGCAGACGGGCGACCTGGAAAAGGCCCGGACACGCCTGAAAACCCTGGACGCCGCGTGTACGTTCGGCTGCGAGGAGTACGACGACCTCAAGCAGGCGATCAAGAAGTACGAGGCGGCTCAGAAAAGGGGTTGAGCGACCCCCGCCGCCGGCGTGCGCCGTCCCGGCCCGCGGTGCCCGCGTTTGTTCGGCCGGGACGGGATGGCCGGCGGCGTCGCCTGTTTCCCGCGGCGGCGCCATCGTCGGCGGTTTGAACCATCGCCATGACGCTTATATCCCTGCTCGGCAACTACTGGGCATCCGTGGCGGCGTTCGCCGTGTTCGGTCTGCTCCACTCCGTCGGCGCCCAGGAGCCATGCAAGGACGCGCTGGCCCGCTGGACCGGTCCGTTCTTTGTCGAACACTTCTGGCGCGTGCTCTATTGCGGCCTCAGTTACGCCGCGCTCTACTGGGGCGTCGCCGCCCTGCACTGGGCCAGAAACCTGGACAACGACGTCTGGCTCGTCGTCTATCCGGAATGGCTGTGGCAGATCGTCACCGCCGTGCACTTGGCTTCCATCGCCTTGCTGTATGCGGCCTTCCTGCAAAGCGATTACCTGGAGTTCCTCGGCCTCACCCAGGCGAAGCGGGGAGTCCTCAAGCTGCTCGGCAGGCCGGTCCGGCAACCGGACCTTAAGCTTTTCGGAACCCATCGCCTGGTGACGGGCGGCCTGTACGGATGGGTGCGCCACCCGATGCTGGCCGCCGGGCTGCTGTTTCTGCTGACCAGCGGGCCATCGCTCAACAACCTCGTCTATAGCGCCATGTATGCGGCCTACATGGTGGTCGGCGGCTATTACGAGGAACGGCGCATGATCAGGATATTCGGACAGGAATACCTCCGCTACCGGCGCCGGGTGGGGGCGTTTTTCCCGCGCCTGCGCTTGGCGACGGCGAGGTGACCGATGTTGGAAATGCTGTCGGAATTCTTTTACGATCCCGTGGTATTCTGGAGTGTCCCCTTGGCGCTGGTGGCGCTCAGGGCCGGCATCCGCCGGGTCGGGGCATGGGTTCGCCGGGGCCGCTGAGGGCGGTGCGGCGCGCCGGCGTTGCGCCGCCCCGTTGGCCGTATTAATGTCGTCCGAGGCACGTTCTGGCAAATCCGTTGCACGGTGAATTCCAAGGTGAACAGGCCGCTTGTGTTAATCACCGTTGGCGTCGGTGTCGTCGTTTTCGCCATCGGACTGAACTACGTTCTTTGGCAGGAGGAGGCGACGGAGGTCGCCCCCCCGGCCGAACAGGCGGCGGCTCGGGACGCCGGGCGCACGACGCCCCCGGTTGCCGGCAAGCCGAAAAAAGAGGTGTCGGACTCCCTCAGGTTCGACGTGGTGCGCGTCACCCCGGAGGGGGAAGCCGTCATGGCGGGACGGGCCGAACCGGGCAGCACCGTCACCATTCTCGATAAAGACAAGTCCCTCGGCGAGGTCACCGCCGATGCGCGCGGCGAATGGGTGTTCGTGCCGGAGAAACCGCTGGCGTCCGGCAGCCGCCAGTTGGGCCTGGAGATACGCAAGAAGAGCGGCGAAACCGTGCAATCGGAATCGGTGGTTGTGCTGGTGGTGCCGGAAAAGGGCAAGGACATCGCCGGACGTCCCACGGAGACGCCGTCTCAGCCGCTGGCCCTGATGGTTCCCCGCAAGGGGACGGGTCCCAGCACGGTCCTGCAGAAGCCGCCGATCGGGGCGCGGAAACCGGCGGCCGGAGCGCCCAGGTTCGCGGCCCTGGCGCCGACCCCGGGGGGCTCCCTGGCCGCCGTGCCGAAAGCGGCGGCCGCGCCGCCGAACCCCTCGGGCGGGGGCATGGGTTCCAGGCTCAGCGTCGATACGGTGGATTACGACGACGCCGGGCGTTTGAGCCTCAGCGGCCGCGCCCGGCCCGGCGCCCTGGTGCATCTTTATCTGAACAACCGTTTCATCGGGCGCACCCGGGCCGGCAGCGACGGTATCTGGCGCTTAAGCCCCGACACGACCGTCGTGCCCGGGCTTTATACCCTGCGTCTCGATCACGTGGACGCGAACGGCACGGTCCTGGCGCGCCTGGCCTTTCCGTTCGCCCGCGCCGAGCCATTGACGGGGATTCGCCCGGGTACGGTGGTCGTCGTCCAGCCGGGCAACAGTCTGTGGCGTCTGGCGCGCCGCGCCTACGGCGCCGGCATGCAGTACACGATGATCTTCGAGGCCAACCGGGACCAGATCCGCGATCCGGATTTGATCTATCCCGGACAGGTCTTCACCCTGCCCGTCACCAACTGATATCAACCCGGATTCCCCGGGCAGATCACGATTCCACACACCGTGGACACCGATTCTTATATAAGAATCAATACATTGCGGCGATACTGTGGGCTCGGTCATGGCCTGCCCGATGGGTGAGGCGAAACGGCCTCTCTCCGGGTCGATTTGTCCTCCCTTCGGTCGTTCTCTCCGAACCGAGCGGCGCCCGGTCAGTTCCTGGTGTAGCCGATCTTGCGCCGGAAGAGCGCCGTCAGCCGGTTGAACATGTTGAGCTGGGCGCGGAAGGTCATGTCCGAAACGCCGATGAACGGCATGTCCATCTCGATGAAGGTGATGTTCCGATCGGTCTCCTTGCGATAGGCGCGCGCATAGCGGTTGAGGCGGTTCCAGTCGTTGAGGGTCTCCAGCGGAACCTGCGCTTTCATCCGGTAGCCGGCGTAGAACTGGATGCTCTTGCAGCGCGGCACGGCCCCGCCGGTGCAGCCGTAGAACCCGATAAAGAACTTGTCCCCGTCCGACCCGCTTTCGATCTTGGGCGCGCCCTTGAAGCCCCGGTAGAGTCGCGCGGCGTAGCCGAGCTTAAGGAGCAGGCGCTGGACGTCGGGCCCGGTCACGTTCCGGTAGCGCTGGCCGACGTTGTCTCCGGTGGGCGGCCCCTGGGCGCCGCCGGGGGCGACTTCGTCCGCCCGGACGACATCGGCGAGGCCGAGCGTCGCGGCGATGCAGGCCGCGGCCGCGAGCGTTGGAACCGCGTTCAAACCTGAGCGAATCGCTGGCTGTGGCATGGTTATCCCGATTTCCCGCCGTTTGGTCACGGATGCCCGCACGGCCCGGGCGTCCCCCTCCATGACAAGGCCGACCGCGCCTATTCTAGGAATCCGGGCCGCCAAGGGCAATCACCGACCAACGGCACCCGACGATTTCGTGGGGAAGCGCGCGCCGTGGCGATATTCGGGTTCAGGCGTCATTGCCCGTATGGCAATCCGCGGTTTTCCTTACCTCGGATATTCATCCCTTCCCCGACGACGACCCTGGTGCCGTCCGCCTGGGGATAATAGCCGAAGGGTTGTGTGTTGGGGGGCCTGCGCGGAGGAATACCGGATCAAACCTCTTGTCCATTGACATGACCGGCCGCCACGGGCGGTTCGACGACGTGGCCCAGCAGCTCGAGGAACGGTTGCGCCTCCAGGAGCAGGCGCACGGTGCCCGACATCAGGACCACCGGCGTCAGGGGCTCTTCGAAACGCATTTCCTCGAACAGCAGGATCCGCTGCTCGCGCGTCGTCTGCACCCGCCCGCCGAGGGCCCGGCCGGCGGCGGCGGCAATGGCCAGCGCGTCGGCCCTCTTGGCCAACGATTCGGCGGAGTAGGGCAGAGTCCCCAGATGGGCGTGGAATCGCCTGTGCCCGCTGTGGTCATTGGATTCCGTGCGCACGGCGAACAATATGCCCCGGTATTCGAAGGTAAACTCCAGCCGCGTGCTGTCCGGCTTGCGCGCCAGACGGCCTTGGCCGTCCACGGCCAGGGAGCGCACCCCGATGCCGGTGCGGCGCCCGTCGACGAATTTCACCAAGTCCGCCGCCGGGCCGGCCGCAATGTTTTCCTCCGTCGCCATGCAACTTCCCTCGAAACCGACTTCTCCGCGTTCCCATGCAACATGGGGCCTGCGCACGGCCGCCGGCAAGGCCCCCGAAAGGATAGTCCGGCCGGGCCGCCCGAACCGGCGCCGCCGGGCGGAGGGGCACGAATACCGGATAGGCGCAAGCAAGGCTTAACGTCGCCCCCCGCCGGCGGTAGAATGGCCCCGTCCCGCATGTCGCATCACCGTTCGCCGATCCTCATTCAGATGAGGGGCGCGTAACGGCTGCATCTTGAAGGTTGCATCTTGCTGAAAATCGTTTTCGTACGCATCAACCGTGCCGGCTGGCCGTTCATCGGACTCTTCGCCGCCGCTTCCGTGGGCCTGGCGTACGTGGCCCCGACGGCGGGGTGGATCGGCGCCCTCCTCACCGCCTGGTGCGTATATTTCTTCCGCGATCCCGACCGGGTGACACCGACCCGCCAGGGGCTGATCGTCAGCCCCGCCGACGGCGTCGTGCAACTGATCGACCACGCGCCGCCGCCCTCGGAGCTGGGGATGGGGGATCAGCCCCGCACGCGGATCGCCATCTTCATGAGCGCGTTCGACGTCCATGTGAACCGCGTCCCGTGCGACGGCGTCATCACCGGCCTGGCATACAGGCCGGGAAAGTTCTTCAACGCCTCGCTCGATAAATCCAGCGAGTTCAACGAGCGCCTGGCCGTGCGCCTGACCACCCCGGACGGCCAGGACATCGCCTTCGTCCAGATTGCCGGCCTGATCGCCCGGCGCATCCAGTGCGATCTCGCCAAAGGCCAGGAAGTGCGCGCCGGCGTGCGTTTCGGCCTCATACGCTTTGGCAGCCGCGTCGACGTGTACCTGCCGGACGGCGTGGCGCCGCTGGTCGCCCTCGGGCACAAAACGGTGGCCGGGGAAACCGTCATCGCCGATGTCCGTGCCCAGGAGCCGGCACGCGACGGCGAAGTCCGGTAGGAAGCCGCCCCGTGCGCCGCCCCATGCGCCGCCCGCGCCGCCCGCGCCTTAAGGGGCTGCCGTTCAACCGGATGATCCCCAACATCCTCACCCTGCTGGCCTTGTGCGCCGGCATGACCGCCATCCTTTTCGCTCTCCAGAACCGGTGGGAACAGGCGGTGCTCGCCCTCCTCGTCGCCGCCATCCTCGACGGACTGGACGGACGCGTCGCCCGCATCCTCAAGGGCACCAGCAAGTTCGGAGCCGAGCTCGACTCGCTCTCGGACTTCATTTGTTTCGGGGTGGCGCCGGCGATGATGCTGTACCTGTGGACCATGCAGGACCTGGGCCGGTTGGGCTGGGTGCTGGTGTTGTTGTTCAGCGTCTGCTGCGCCCTCAGGCTGGCCCGCTTCAACACCAACCTGGACGAGCCCGAATTGCCGCCCTGGGCCTACAACTTCTTCAGCGGCGTGCCGTCGCCGGCGGGGGCGGGGCTGGTCATCCTGCCGATAATCCTGTCCTTGCAGTTCGGCGATGGGGTCCTCAGACGGCCACAGGTGGTGGCGGTTTTCCTGGTCGTCGTGTCGGCGCTGCTGGTCAGCCGCATCCCCACCTTCGCGCTCAAGAAGTTCAAGGTCCCCCACCCCTGGGTCCTGCCGACCATGTTGTTCGTCGGGCTGTTCGCCGCCATGCTGGTGGCCGCGCCGTGGCTGACCATGGCCGCCGCCATGATCGCCTATCTGGTCTCCATCCCGTTCAGCGTACGCGCCTTCCGCAGCCTCAGGCGCAAGGCGGAGGCCCTGCAACGCGGCGACGAAATCGACGCCACGGACGCCGCCGACGGCCCGCCCGCCGACTGATTTCCCTTCCCGTAACTGGCCGCCTGACCCGCCTTCGGCACCCATGTCCGGGCCGCGGCCGGCACATCGACGGCACCGCCCGATTAGAACAGGTCATAGATCGCGTCCGCCGCCAATGCATAATATTCCATGCTGCGCCGGGCCGCCTGGGTCACCTTTTCCTGGGCCTCCTTCGTTTGGGCAAACTTTTTGATTAGCTCCAGCGCCTCGTCCGGATGGCGGTCGTCATAGGCCGCATGGGCGTCAAGCCACAACAGTGTTCCCTTGCGGATTTTCACCCCCTTATGGCGGGCGTACGTCTTGATGTCCTTCTTCGCCCGCTTGGTCCACATCCCGGACGGGCCTTCGATGCCGTAATTCACCGCCGCGAGTGCTTCGGCCAGGGTGCCTTGCGAGGTGATGCGCCAGAGATAGTGGTTCACGGCGTCGATCTCCGGGGGCGGTAGAACCGGCCCCGCGAACGCCTCTCTGGACACGCCGAAGTCCAACGCCCACTGCCGGAACCATACGGTGTGTTTCCGCTCGATGTTGATGTTCGTGATAAGCCACTCGCGCGCCAGGTGGTTCGCCGGCTGGCTCCCCCTCGGCACCAGGGCGAGGGTTAGGCCCATGTATTGCGGGAAGCTCTCGATAAGCGGGTAGAAGTACAGTAGTCCCGCGCGAAAGCGCTTCATGGACAGGGTTCCGTTCGCCATCTCGGCGAAGAAGCGGCAATTGACGATGCGCTCCTCGATGGGACCAACAGCGGTCCGGAATTCCCGCACCCACTGCGGATGGCGGGTTAACTTGAGCATTAATCTCTCTCCATCCCAAGTTTTACGACTTTTTGGCCGTCCAGGCACTGGGCTCCTGCACATCTCCAAATGGCGGACCTTCCGTTGTATAGACGGCGTAGAATGTTGCAATGATCCCGACGATAAGAAGTCCCACCACGCCCTTCTCGATCGAACCCCATATTTTTCCGAGGCTTCCAAAGTATGAGACATCGGCACTCGCCCCACTTGCGGCCGCCGCTGTACGATACGCACCAAAACTCCCGATGAGGGCCGAAACAGCCACTAACATGAACAACCCGAGGGCCGCAATTGCAGCCAACATCGCCCTCTCTGCGTCGGAACCGCCGGCAATACTTTGATATGCGAAGGCAAATCGAAGAAGCATAAGCCCTGCGGCGAAGAATACGACCATCGGGAATAGCCAACGGTGGTCCCACATACGAAATGCGATTGCGAAGCAGCACAGCGAAATGAAGTCGTACAAATATGTCCAAAAGCCCACCGCCGGGCTGATGTTTCCAAGGAAGGTCCCGTACCACCACCAGAGGCAAATCAGCATGATGAACATCAGGCCAGCTCGGCCCGATGATGCCGACGAGAGCGTCTTGAGGGTACGTTTCAGGCCATCTTGGGTACCGGGGTCATCGGGCTCGCGGTATTGTCTTGCGATCGGCACGATCCACACCGCGATGAAGACCCCGAAAATGATCGAAATGAACGTGAGATACCACTGCGATTGTGCTACGGTAACCGTCTCCATGCCAGTCGCCCCCCCTCCCTTTACATCCGCTCGGACACTTCGACGTGCCACATCCTGGCCGGAGCGCCCGGTATCCCGCATTTCCGGAATGGTTTTATTAATTCTCTGTATAATAGCATAAATACTCAATATGGTATACGTATAATGGCCTTCCTCAGTTGAAGAGCCTCCTTGGGTAGAAAAATTACCTATACAGGATGACCAAGGGCGGCGGCCCTGCAACGCGGCGGCGCCGGCGACGCCATGGGCGAGGCCGACGGCCCGCCCGCTGACTGACAGAAAAGGGGCGTTGCCCCTTTTGATCCCCACCAAGGGCCGACGGCCCTTGGAACCCTGTTAACGGGGTCCAGGGGTTGAAAACCCCTGGCGGGGGCGTGGGGGGCGGGGCCCCCCCCCATGGCCGTAAGGCCACCACTTTCCCGCCGCGCGCCGGCACATTCCAGGGAACAGCCGCCTGGGGCGCGCGATCAGCCCAGCCGGGTGCCCTTGGCGATGCCGGCGGCGGCGGCGAACTCGGACGCCGGGATCTTGCCTTCACCCTCGGCGCGCACCCGCTTGACGACGATCCCACCGCCCCCGGCGGCGACCGTGAACCCGTCGCCGGCAACCTCCGTCACCTCGCCGGGGGAGCCGCCGCCGCCGGCCACCTTCGCCGCGTCGTACACTTGCACCGTCGTGCCCCCGTGGGTGGTCCACGCCCCCGGCTGCGGGTCGGCGCCGCGGATCAGGTTATGGACGTCGGCGAACGGCTTCTTCCAATCGATCTCGACGTCGTCCTTCCGGCACCAGCTTTCATAGGTGGCCAGGGAGTCGTCCTGGGCAACCTTCGGCGCGCCGCCGTCGCGGACCAGATCGACGGCTTCCAGCATGGCCGCCACCCCAAGCGGGAACAGCCTGTCGAAATAGACGCTGCCGAGGGTGTCGTCGGCGGATATCTCCACCTCCTTCTGCAGCAGGATCGGACCGGTGTCCAACCCGTCGTCGGGCCAGAAAATACTGAGGCCCGTCCTGGTCTCGCCGAAGATGATCGGCCAGTTGATGGAGCTCGGGCCCCGGTGGCGGGGCAGCAGCGACGGGTGGTACTGGATGGTGCCGTGGGTGGGGGTGTCGAGGACCGCTGCGGGGACCAGCAGGGTGACGAAGGCCATGACCGCGAGATCGGGGTTGAGGGCCTGGATCTGCTCGCGCACCTCGGGCGTCTTGAAGGACGGCGGCTGATGGACCGGCAGGTTGCGCGCCA
>JACZWD010000054.1 GCA_022572335.1 Pseudomonadota bacterium | reverse complement strand
GCCCGGTGCGGGGCCGGCGCCCAGCCGGACGACGGCGATACCGCCGCCCGGGCGTGGGCGGTGGCGGCGCAGGTTTGCACGCCGCGGGGGCGGGTCGAGATCGGCACCGGCTGCGGGACTCCGGCGGCGTCCGGCGGGCGATCCGAAAAGCGGGCCGTCCGCGTCAACGGCCAGCCGGCGCGGAGCCAGACGGTGCTGGCCGAATACCTGAGTATCCAGTGGCTGACGCCGCGTATGGACAAGCTGTTTGCCGAAGGGGCCTCGCCACGGCGGCGCTTCCTGGACCGTCTGGTGTACGGCCTCGATCCGGCCCATGCCGGGCGCGTCAGCGCCTATGAGCATGCCCTCAGGGAGCGGGCGCGGCTGCTGCGCCGCGGCGGGGCGGGTGCGAACCGCGACCCGGCCTGGCTGAGCGCCCTCGAAGAAACCATGGCGGCGAACGGCGTCGCCGTGGCGGCGGCGCGACGCGACGCGGTGGCCCGGCTCGATGCCGTATGCGCCGACGGCGCCGGACCCTTTCCCGGCGCCGGCATCCAGGTCAGCGGCACCGTCGAAAGCTGGCTCGACGAGGGGCCGGCGCTGGCCGCCGAGGAGCGCCTCCGCGAGAGCCTGACCGCGTCACGCGACGCCGACGGGGCAAGCGGCGGCGCCGCCACCGGCCCGCACCGAAGCGACCTCAGGGTGTGGCACCTGGCCCGGGACCGGCCCGCCGAACAGTGCTCGAGCGGCGAGCAGAAGGCGCTTCTGATCGCCGTCGTCCTGGCCAACGCCCGGATGCAGGCGGCGGAGCGGGGACAGGTTCCGCTGCTTCTGTTGGACGAGGTGGCGGCCCATTTGGACCGGCGGCACCGCGAGGGCCTGTTCGAGGAAGTCTCGGCCCTCGGCGCCCAGGCCTGGCTGACGGGGACCGATGCCGCCCTTTTCGCGCCCTTGCGGGGGACGGCGCAGTTTTTCCGGGTCGAGGACGCCCAGGCGGTGCGGGTAGATTGACGATGAGCAAACGGAAGACCGGCGAAACGACGGTGCCCGAGACCTACGACGCCGGATCGATCAAGGTCATGCGCGGGCTGGAGGCGGTGCGCAAGCGGCCGGGCATGTACATCGGCGATACCGACGACGGGTCCGGCCTGCACCACTTGGTCTACGAGGTGGTGGACAACGCCATCGACGAGGTGCTCGCCGGTTTCTGTGATTCCATCGAGGTCACGCTCAACGGCGACGGATCGGTCACGGTCACCGACAACGGCCGCGGTATTCCGGTGGACATCCACCAAGAGGAAGGGGTCTCGGCGGCGGAAGTGATCATGACCCACCTGCATGCCGGCGGAAAGTTCGACCAAGATTCGTACAAGGTCTCGGGCGGCCTGCACGGTGTCGGGGTTTCGGTGGTCAACGCCCTGTCCGAGTGGCTGGAGCTGCACATCTGGCGCGACGGCAAGGCGCACTTCGTCCGTTTCAGCGATGGCGAGGTGGAATCGCCCTTGGGTGTGGTGGGCGACGCGCCCGTCGCGGAGGGGGGGCCGCGCAGCGGCACGGAGATCACGTTCCTTCCGTCGACGCGGACCTTCACCATGACCGAGTTCGACTTCGCCACGTTGGAGCACCGGCTGCGCGAACTCGCCTTCCTCAATCCCGACGTCGCGGTGACCCTCACCGACGCCCGCCACGTGGAGGCGCAGACGGTCACCATGCACTACGAAGGCGGCATCGAGGCCTTCGTCGCCTATCTGGACAGGGCCAAGACCCCCCTGCACGGCAAGCCGGTCACCCTGTCGGGCGAGCGCGACGGCATCACGGTGGACCTCGCCCTGCAGTGGAACGACAGCTATCACGAAACCACGATCTGCTTCACCAACACCATTCACCAGCACGACGGCGGCACCCATCTGGCGGGGTTCCGGGCGGCGCTGACGCGCACCATCAATGCTTACGCGGCGCGCAGCGGCATGGCCAAAAGGGCCAAGATCAGCCTGACCGGGGACGATTCCCGCGAGGGCCTGACCTGCGTCCTGTCGATCAAGGTGCCCGACCCCAAGTTCTCGTCCCAGACCAAGGACAAGCTGGTCTCGTCCGAGGTCCGTCCCGTCGTCGAGGGCATCGTCGGCGAACAGCTTGACCAGTGGTTCGAGGAACACCCGGCGGAAGCGAAGAGGGTGATCGGCAAGATCATCGAGGCCGCCGCCGCCCGCGAGGCCGCCCGCAAGGCCCGCGAACTCACCCGCCGCAAGGGCGCCCTGGACATCACCTCGCTGCCCGGCAAGCTGGCCGACTGCCAGGAGCGGGACCCGGCCTTGAGCGAGCTTTTCATCGTCGAGGGGGATTCCGCCGGCGGTTCCGCCAAACAGGGACGCGTCCGCGCCACTCAGGCCATCCTGCCGCTCAGGGGCAAGATTCTCAACGTCGAGAGGGCGCGCTTCGACAAGATGCTGGGTTCGGCCGAGATCGGGACGCTGATCGCGGCGCTCGGCACCGGCATCGGTCCCGAGGACTTCGACGTCGAGAAGTGCCGCTACCACAAGATCATTATCATGACCGACGCGGACGTGGACGGCAGCCACATCCGCACCCTTCTGCTCACGTTCTTTTACCGGCAGATGAGCGCGCTCATCGACCGGGGCTATCTCTACATCGCCCAGCCGCCGCTGTATCGGGCCAAGAGGGGCAACTCGGAAGTCTATCTCAAGGACGAGGCGGCGCTGGAAGGCTATCTGTTCAACGCCGCGGTCGAGGAAGACGTCGTGTTTATCCCGTTCAACGGCGGCCAGGTGGCGGGCGCCGATCTGCGCGCCTTGGCCGAAGAGGCGCGGGCGGTGAAAAGGCTGCTCCAGGGCCTGGCCCACAACATCCCGTTGCCGGTGGTGGAGCAGGCCGCCATCTCCGGGTCCCTGAACCCGGAGATTCTTTCCGATGCCGCCCAGGCCGAAGAGGCAGCCGGCTATATCGCCAAGCGGCTGGACGCCCTGGAGCCCCCGGCCGAGCGCGGCTGGCGCGGCGCGGCGCTGGAAGACGGCGGGCTGGCCTTCACGCGCACCGTCAGAGGCGTAAGCGAGCGCCACGCCATCGACGGCGCCCTCATCCGCAGCATCGAGGCCAGGCGGCTGGACGACATGGCGGGGAAATTGCAAGAGGTGTACGCCAGCCACGGGAAGCTCACCGCCAAAGGCACCGACCACATCATTACCGGGCCGGTGTCCCTGGTCGACACCATCACGAGACTGGGGCGCAAGGGGGCGGCCATCCAGCGCTACAAGGGCCTCGGCGAAATGAACCCGGGACAGCTCTGGGAGACCACCCTCGATCCCGCCGCGCGCACGCTCCTGCAGGTCAGGGTGGGCCACGCCGATGACGCGGGAGAGGTGTTCTCCACCCTCATGGGCGACGTGGTCGGGCCGCGGCGCGAGTTCATCCAGGCGAACGCGCTGAAGGTCGCCAATCTGGACGTTTGACAGGCTGCCGATCGGGTTCCTGGCGGGCGCGCGGGGCGCGGCTACGCCGCCTCCCATACACAATACCGGCGAGGAACAAAAAAAAGGCCGTGCCACGAAGGGCACGGCCCAAGTTTGGGGAGGAAACGAAGTATTGTATGTTTTCTTGTCCTGTAGGGTCAATAATTTTTACTTTACTTAAATTTACATAAAATTTTATAGAACAGGCCGCAACCGGCTCCGCGCTGGGGCGCCCGGTCCGCGCGCCGGGGGCCGAATCGACGCTCGAAGACCCGGCGTCTTGCGCTATAGTCATGCCATGAAAGATGCGGGTGCCGGACCCCTGGCGGACGGGCCGGCCCTCCTCGGGCCGGACGGGCCGCCCGTTTTCGAATTCCTCAACGCGGAAGGCGCGGCGCCGGTCCTCTTGATCTGCGACCACGCCAGCCCCGCCATCCCGGCGGCGCTGGGCACCCTGGGCTTGGCCCGGGACCTGTTGGGCGAGCACATCGCCTGGGACATCGGCGCCGGCGCGGTGACCCGGCGCCTCGCCGCGCGCCTCGACGCGCCGGCGCTGCTGGCGGGGTATTCGCGCCTGGTCGTCGATTGCAACCGCCACCCCGCCGATCCGGCGTCCGTTCCCGAGGTCAGCGACGGCGTCGTCATCCCCGGCAACCGGGACTTGAGCGACAGGGAACGGGCCGAACGGGTGGAGACGTTCTTCCGGCCATACCACGACGCGGTAACCAACGCGCTCGCCGCACTGTGGCGCAGGGGCCGGGCGCCGGCACTGGTCTCGGTCCACAGCTTCACCCCGGCCATGGACGGCGAAGACCGGCCCTGGGATATCGGCCTGTTGTGGAACCGGGATGCGCGCCTGGCGGTGCCGCTGATAGAAAAGCTCGGCGCCTGGGGAAGCCTGTGCGTGGGCCACAACAAACCCTATTCGGGCTTCGAGGTGGCCTACTCCATCGACCTGCACGGGGGCGCCGCCGGCCTGCCCAACTGCGTCGTCGAGATTCGCCAGGACCACCTGAGCACGCCCGGGGGGACGGAACGCTGGGCGGGGATTCTGGGCGATGTCCTGGACGGGCTCGTGGGCGGCGAATCCCTGCACCGGGTGGAACATTTTTAGATGCCCGTCGACGAACCCACCTTCACCATCGGCATCGAGGAGGAATACCTGCTCGTCGACCGCGTCACCCGCGACCTGGCCGGCGATCCGCCCGCCGCCATGTTCGAAGAGTGCGAGGCCCGCATCAAGGGCCTGGTTCGGCCGGAGTTCCTGAAATCGCAGATCGAGGTGGGCACCCGGGTTTCCCAGACCGTGCAGCAGGCCGCCGACGACCTGGCGCGGCTGCGCCGCACCGTGTCCGACGTGGCGGCCGAATACGGCCTTGCCACCATCGCCGCCTCCACCCATCCCTTCTCGGAATGGCAGGACCAGACGCACACCGACAAGGACCGCTACAACGTCCTCGCCCGCGACATGCAGGCCGTGGCGCGGCGGCTGCTGATTTGCGGCATGCATGTGCACGTGGGCATCGAGGACGACGAGCTGCGCATCGACCTGATGAACCAGGTCGGCTACTTCCTGCCCCACCTGTTGGCGCTGAGCACGTCGTCGCCCTTCTGGCGGGGCGTGGACACGGGGCTGAAATCGTACCGGCTCAGCGTCTTCGACGAACTGCCGCGCACCGGCCTGCCCGAGCGCTTCACCTCGTACATGGAATACCAGCGCCACGTGGACGTGCTGACCGGCGCCGGGCTGATCAAGGACGCTTCCATGCTGTGGTGGGACGTGCGCCCCAGCGCCCGGTTCCCGACCCTGGAGATGCGCATCACCGACGTGTGCACGCGCCTCGAAGACGCGGTGGCCATCGCCGCCCTTTTCGTCTGCATCGTCCGTTTTCTCTTCCGGCTCAGGCGCAACAACCAGCGCTGGCGCATTTACGCCGCCATGCTGATCAACGAGAACCGCTGGCGGGCACAGCGCTATGGCCTCGACGAGGGACTGGTGGACTTCGGCAAGGGCCAGGTGGTGCCCTTCGCGGAACTCGTGGACGAGCTCCTGGAATTGATCCACGAGGACGCCACGGCGTTGGGCTGTTTGACCGAGGTCGGGCATTGCCGCGAAATTATCAAGCGCGGCACCAGCGCCCACCGCCAACTCACCACGTACGCGGACGCCGTGAATGCCGGCGCCAGCCGGGACGAGGCGCTGGCCGCCGTGGTCGACATGCTGATAGAGGAAACGGTACGGGGGCTCTAGGGCAGGCCACTAGGCCTCGGCCTGCGCGTGCTCCTTTTCGCTTTCCGGGTCGCGCAAAACGTAGCCCCGGCCCCAGACGGTCTCGATGTAGTTGTCGCCGCCCGTGGCGGCCACCAGTTTCTTGCGCAGCTTGCAGATGAAGACGTCGATGATCTTCAGTTCGGGCTCGTCCATGCCCCCGTAGAGGTGGTTGAGGAACATCTCCTTGGTCAGCGTCGTGCCCTTGCGCAGGCTGAGCAGCTCCAGGATGCCGTATTCCTTGCCCGTCAGGTGGATGGGCCGGGAGTCCACCTCGACCACGTGGGCGTCCAGGTTGACGCTCAGCTTGCCGGTCCGGATGACGGACTGGGAATGGCCCTTCGAGCGCCGCACAATGGCCTGGATGCGCGCCAGCAGCTCGGCCTTGTCAAAGGGCTTTGTCAGGTAGTCGTCGGCCCCGATGCCCAGCCCCTTGACCTTATGCTCCAGTTCCGTGAGGCCGGAAAGGATCAGCACCGGGGTGTCCACCCGGGCGTCGCGAAGGCGCCGCAACACCTCGAGGCCGTCGATGTCGGGAAGCATCAGGTCAAGGACGATGATGTCGTAATCGTACAGCTTGCCGATTTCCAGGCCGTCTTCGCCGAACTCGGTCGCATCGACGACCATCCCCTCCGATCTGAGCATCATTGCGACGCTTTGCGCCGTCGTCGGGTCGTCTTCGACGAGAAGTACGCGCATGGCTGAGCACCGACGTCTGTGTCAACAATATGTTAACCATAGGGTGGGGGTGCGATTCATTCAAGAGCGGGGTATCCCCAAATGACAGCGGGAATGCCCCGGAAACCCGCCTTTACCAAACCTTAAACGGTCCCTTTCCATAATCGGCGGACCGGCGGCGTAGCCCGGCTTCATACGGGGGTTCGGTTGGCCGTTTTCGTCGACAACATCATCAACGAAGTGGAGCGTCTGCCGGATTACCGGGTCTACGGCCGGGTCAGCGCGGTCGTCGGCCTGTTGGTCGAGGTGAGCGGCGCGCAGGGCAGCCTGTCCGTCGGCGACCACTGCCGAATCGTCGGCCGCGACGACGCCCCCGTGCTGTGCGAGGTGGTGGGCTTGCGCGACGGCCGGGCGCTGATGATGGCGTTCGGGTCCCTGAACGGCGTCGGCCTGGGGTGCCGCGCCGAAGTGAGCGCCGCCGACCCGGCGATCTATCCCGACAACGCCTGGCTGGGGCGCGTCGTCAATGCATTCGGCAAGTCCGCCGACGGCAAGGGTCCCTTGCCCTTCGGGCCGGTCGCCTATCCCGTACACAACCAGCCGCCCCCGTCCCACACCCGCCAACGGATTGGCGCCAAGGTCGACCTGGGTGTCAGGGCGATGAACGCCTTTCTCACCTGTTGCCGCGGCCAGCGCATGGGCATCTTCGCCGGGTCGGGCATCGGCAAGTCGACCCTTTTGTCGATGATGGCCCGTCACACCGATGCGGAGGTCAACGTCATCGGCCTGATCGGTGAACGGGAGCGCGAGACACGCGAGTTCATCGAGGACTATCTCGGCCCGGACGGGCTGGCCCGCAGCGTGGTCGTCGTCGCCACCTCGGACGAATCGCCCCTGGTGCGCCGTCAGGCGGCCTATGTGACGATGGCGGTGGCCGAGTATTTCCGCGACCGGGGGCGCGATGTGCTGTGCCTGATGGACAGCATCACCCGGTTTGCCATGGCCCAGCGGGAAATCAGCCTTTCGGCCGGCGAACCGCCGGCCAGCAAAGGCTATACGCCGTCGGTCTTCGCCGAGATGCCGCGGCTCCTGGAGCGGGCCGGACCGGGGACCCGTGGCCAGGGCAGCATCACCGGCCTGTTCACGGTGCTGGTGGAGGACGACGACCACAACGAGCCCGTCGCCGATTGCGTGCGCGGCATTCTCGACGGCCACGTGGTGCTCGACCGCGCCATCGCCGAACGCGGCCGCTATCCCCCCATCAACGTGCTGCGCAGCGTCTCCAGAACCATGCCCGCGTGCAACACGGCGGAAGAAAACGCCGCCGTCGATCGTGCGCGGCGCTACCTGGCGACCTACGAGGATATGGCGGAACTCATCCGGCTCGGCGCTTACCGCGGCGGCAGCGACGCCGCGGTCGACGAGGCCATCCGCTACTTCCCGGCGCTGGAGAAGTTCCTGAGCCAGACCAAGGACGAGAAGACGGACCTGGCTGCCTGTTACGCCATGCTGGACGAAATCCTGAACGGCGGCGAGACCTCCGGGGAAACGGCCGAGCCCCCGGAAGCCGTCCGCTCCGCGCCGCTCCCGCCGGCCGCGGAAGCCCCCCAATCCGCCGCCCCCCAACCGACGCCGGTCGCCGGCGGCCAATGAATGCCGGCGGGGGATGAGGATTGGCCGGAACCCTCAACAGCCTGATCCGTCTCCATGAATGGCGCGTGGACGAAAAGCGCCGCGCGCTGGGGGACCTGCTGGGCCTCGTCGCCGATCTGGAGCACCAGGCGCGGCGCCTCGAAGACGACCTCAAGAACGAACAACGCGTTGCCCGCGCCTCGCCCGGTGAGGCCGGATACCTGTACGGCAATTATGCCCACGCGGTGATCCTGCGCCGCGAGCGGATCGCCCAATCCATCGCCGCGACGGAGGGGAAAATCCCCGCCGCCCGCCAGGCGCTGAACGACGCCTGCCGGAATCTCAAGAAGTACGCACTGGCGCAAGGCGCCCGGGACACGCGCCAGGCCCGGGAACGGGAGCGTGCCGAGCAGTTGGTCCTCGACGAACTGGGCGTCCGGGCGTACCGGCAGCGCCGGCGCTAGGCGGACGCCCGCCGCCACCCGCGCCCATCGGTGCGGCCGCGTTCAGGAGGCCCCTTCCAGGGCGTCCTCGATGGCGGCCAGGACCTACTCGATGTTGACGGGTTTGATGAGGTCCCTGTGGAAGCCCGCCTGCGCCCCCCGTTCCAGGCCCGTCTCAATATCGCCTCAGCCGCGACAACAGGGCGGGGTTGTCCCACTTGGGCTGACGGTCCTCCAGCATCACGCCGTGGTTGTCGAGGCCGGGATGGGCGCCGTTGGGCGCCGAGAGGGCGACCTGGACCCAGCGCGCCACGATCTCGTTGTTGATGTCGTCCAGGATGGTCACGGCAACCTTCTCGAGGGACTCCCACGGCAGTGTTCCCAGGGCTCCCAGGTACCGTCCGAAGGCGACGGGATCGATAATCAATTTGTCGGGAACGTAGCGCACGCCGACGGTCGTCCGCTGCGCCCGTGCCGCCGGCTCTATGTGCCCCTCGAGCGCGCTGACGTAGTCCAGCCTCGCATCCGGGTTGGATCGGGTGGCGAGAAGCCCGCGTCTTTCCTTGGCGTCCATGGCGGATGTCCCGGACATGAAATCACACCCCCAGACCGACGGGATCCTCGGTGGCCGCTTGGCGCAAAACCTCGACGAAGCCCGGCGGCGCCGGCGGCTGTGTCGGAGGCGATGACGGGACGACGGCCGTCATGGCCTACGTCAACAGCTTGCCGGCGATGGCTTCGACGTCGCTTGCGGCCACGCTGTTGGGGAAACGGGTCAGGAGGGAGGTCTGGCTGCGGATGGCTTCGCGCACCTTGGGGTCGCGGCGGATGACGCCGAGAAGCGGCGGCGAGAATTTGAGGAAACCTTCACAGGCCTTGAGCAGCGTATTGTAGGTGCGCTCGCCCTCGCGGTCGGATTTGACCATGTTGACGACGATCCGGATGTCGGTCTCGGGGCGATCCATATGGGTGATCTTGATGAAGGCGTAGGCGTCGGTCAGCGATGTCGGCTCGTCGGTGGCGACCACCAGGCAGGCGCCCACACCGTGGGTGAGCTGGCGCACCGTGCGCTCGACACCGCCGCCCAGATCGACGATCACCCTGTCGTAGTTGGCGGCCAGCAGGATCAGGTCGTCACTCAGCATTTGCAGGCGGCTGGCCGGCATGTTGGCCAGCCCCCCGGACCCCGACCGACCGGCGATGATGTCGAATCCGCCGTCCTCGAACGCCGTCACCGCCTGGTTGAGCGTCAGGTGGCCGGCGATCACGCCGCCCAGATCGTGTTCGGGCATGAGCCCCAGCTGGATGTCCAGGTTGGCCAGCCCGAGGTCGCCGTCGAAGAGGAGAGTCCGCTCGCCCTTCCGCGCCAGCGCGTGGGCAAGGGTGATGGCCAGCCACGTCTTGCCGACGCCACCCTTGCCCGACGCGATGGCGACCATGTTGCGTCCCTTGGCCGTGGGGCGCGGGGCGAGGGAGGGTGCTGAGGTCATGATGCTGCCTCGCTCTGATGAGAGGTTTGATGGGATTGCGGGGTGTGGGACATGATCAGGCGGGCCAGGGAAAAGGGGCTGATGGGACTGAGCCCGTCGGCCACCTGGGGGGTGATGCTGACGTCCGAGAAGCGCAGGCGCGCCGCATCGGCCGCCGCCAGGATGCTGCCCAGCCGCCGCGCCATGTCCAGGCGGGTGACGAGAAGCCGGCCGGCGCCGATGGCGGCGAACGAGGCGGCGATGTCGGCGGCTTCCATGGCGTCTCCGCCCGCCGCCAGCACCAGCACGGGCTCGGCGCCCGCCGCCTGGACAAGCCCGCTCAGGTGGTCCATCTCGGTTTCGCTGAAGGGGTTGGTCCCCGCCGTGTCGATGTAGACATGGTCGTCCGGGCCGGCGGCCGGCACGGCCTTGCGCAAGCCCTCGATGGTGTCGGCGGTTTCCAGGTCGAGCTTCAGGAGGCGGGTGAAGGCGGCCAGTTGTTCGACGCCGCCGGCGCGCTGGGTGTCCGTCGTGATGACCCGCACGGACGTGCCGGCCAGGGTGGCGCGGGCGGCCAATTTGGCCGTGGCGATGGTTTTTCCGGCGCCGGGTGGGCCGACCAGCATGATCGGCCTGCCCGCGCCGTGTTCCGACAGCGGCGCGAATGTGAAGGTGGCGTCCATGGCGCCGGCAAACGCGGCGATCGGGTCGTCGGTGTCCAGGGCGCCGGCCGCCTGGACCAGGCGCTCGGCAAGGCGCGGCGGCGTTCCGTGAAAGGTGAGGGCCTGGCGGATGGTCGCCACGGCGTCGGGCCTTTCCTCTTCATACAGGTCCTCGAGGGCGGCGTCCTCCGGACGCACCTCCTCCAATGCCGCGGTCACCCGGGCGCCGCGGCCCCCGGTGCCGCGCTGGGTGGAGACGATGATGGCGTCCTCGCCCATCTCCTGGCGCGCCATTTCCATGGCTTCGGCCATGGTCGGCGCGGAATAGGTCTTGAGACGCATGGCTCGGTTAAATCTGTCCTACGGTTTTGATCTGGGCCTTGGGGTGCACTTCGTTCTGCGACATGACCACGGTCATGGGACGGAAGCGATCGACGATGGACCGCACGAAGGGACGAACCGCCGGGCTGGTCAAAAGTGCCGGGGTTTCGCCCATCATGGCCTGCCGTTCGAAGGTGTTGCGAAGGGCGGCGATGAATTCCTGCAGGCGGCTCGGCGGCAGGGACAGCTGGCGGTCCTCGCCGGTGCCGACCACGGATTCGGCGAACGTCTGCTCCCATTCGGGCGACAGGGTGACGAGGGGGATATAGCCTTGTTCGTTGGTGCTCATGTGGCTGATCTGGCGCGCCAGGCGGGAGCGGACGTGTTCGGTGATCATGGCGACGTTGCGGCTCTGGCCGCAGGCTTCGGAAATGCCTTCGAGGATGGTCGGCAGGTCGCGGATGGAAACCCGTTCCGCCAACAGGTTTTGCAACACCCGCTGGACGCCGCCCAACGAAATCTGGTTGGGGATCATATCCCCGATCAGTTTCTGATGCTCTTTGTCCAACGCGTCCAGAAGTTTCTGGGTCTCCGCGTACGACAACAGCTCGGCCATGTTGTCCTTGATCACCTCGGTCAGGTGGGTGGTGATGACGGTGGCCACCTCGACCACGGTGTAGCCGCGGAACAGGGCCTCCTCGCGGTTCGCTTCGTCGAGCCAGAGGGCCGACAGGCCGAACGTGGGCTCGCTGGTCTTTTCCCCCGCCAGGGTGATCTCCTCGCCGCGGGGGTCCATGACCAGGAGCATGTTGGGCCTGAGATCCCCGCGCCCGGACTCGATCTCCTTGACCCGGATAACGTACGTATTGGCGGGCAACTGCATGTTGTCCTGGATCCGCACCGAGGGCATGACGAAGCCGATGTCGGCCGCCAACTGCCGGCGCAGGGCCTTGATCTGATCGGTCAGCCGCCGGCCCTCGTGGGGGGCGCTGATCAGGGACAGCAGCCCGTAGCCCAGCTCGAGCCGCAGGTAGTCGATTCTGAGGGCCGCGGATATGGGTTCTTCGGCCCTTGCCTCCGTTTCGACCGTGTCTTCGATCGGCCGGCGGTCCGCGTCCTTCTTTTGCGCTTCCCGCTGTCTGATGTGCCACGCAATCCCGCCCGTGATGCCGGCGAGGAACAAAAACGGCGCCATGGGTATGCCCGGCAGGAGCGCCAGCGCGCCGAGCAGGATGGAACACAAGACCAGGGCCCTGGGCTGGCCGCCGAGCTGCCCGAACAAGGCCTTGTCCGTTGCGCCGCGGATGCCCGCCTTGGTGACCATCAGACCGGCGGCGGTGGAGACGATCAGGGCCGGGATTTGCGTGACCAGGCCGTCGCCCACCGTGAGGCGCGTATAGGTGTCGGCCGCTTGGGAGAAGCTAAGGCCCTTCTGGGCGACGCCGATGATCATGCCGCCGACGATGTTGATGAACGTGATCAGCAGACCGGCGATGGCGTCGCCGCGCACGAACTTGGCGGCGCCGTCCATGGCGCCGAAGAAGGTGCTTTCGTCCTCCAGCGTCCGGCGCCGGGGGCGCGCCTCGTCTTCGTCGATCAGTCCGGTCGACAGGTCGGCGTCGATGGCCATCTGCTTGCCCGGCATGGCGTCAAGGGTGAAGCGGGCGGAAACCTCGGCGATGCGGCCCGAGCCCTTGGTGATGACGATGAAGTTGATGATGACCAGGATGCCGAAGACGATGATGCCGATGACGAAGTTGCCGCCCATGACAAAGCCGCCGAAGGCCTCGATGACGCGCCCGGCGGCGTCGGGTCCTTGGTGGCCGTTGGTGAGAATCAGCCGCGTGGAGGCCACGTTGAGGGACAGGCGGACCATGGTGGCGAGCAAAAGGACCGTCGGGAAGGTGTTGAAATCAAGGGGCTTCTCGATGACCAGGGCGGTCATCAGAACGAGCACGGAAAAGGTGATCGAAACCGCCAGGCCCAGGTCCAGCAGCCACGTGGGCAGGGGCAGGATCAGCACCACCAGAATGGTGATGACGCCCAGCGCCAGCGCGATGTCGCCGCGGCGCCCCAACGCCAGCAAGTGTTCGCGCACGCTGGTGCCCGTTCCCTCTATCGGTGCCGTTGCGGGGGAAGCCTCGGCCATGACCGCCTGATGCCTTCGCTTTCAGTTTCTTCGGGGTAATACCAAGGAGCGCTGATCATGACCCATAGAGATCGCGTAGGCGGCCCGTCGGGTAGGAGGAAAGGTGCAGGCGATGTGGTGCATCGTCAAAACTTTTCGACGCCCCCGACGGGCCGCCTACGCGACCGCAACGGCGGCCTACCAAGGCTTTCG
>JACZWD010000234.1 GCA_022572335.1 Pseudomonadota bacterium | reverse complement strand
TTCTCGCCGACGCCGGCCTGCTGGACCGGTTCCGCGAGGGCAGCCGGGTCTACCACCGTCTGGTCCGCGACGGGCCCGGGGCCGAGGTCGCCCGGCACCTGATCGCCATGTTGCCCGAGGACGATCAGGATCTGGCCCTCGATCTGGAGCGCCTGGCCGCGGTGAAGGCCGAGCGGGCGCGGGCGGCGGCGGCCTATTTCCGCAGGAACGCCGCCCGTTGGAACGAACTGCGCTCCCTCTACGTGGACGAACGCGAGGTCGAACGGGTGCTCGCCGGGCTCCTGCCCGCCCAGGGCATCCGCGACCTGCTCGACGTGGGCACCGGGACCGGGCGCATGCTCGAGCTTTTCGGCCCGCGGGTGACGCACGCCCAGGGCGTCGACCTGTCGCGCGAGATGCTGGCCGTGGCGCGGGCCAACCTGGAACGGGCCGGCCTGAAGAACTGCGTGGTGCGCCAGGCCGACATGTTCCAGCTGCCCTTTCGGGGCGCTTCGTTCGACGCCGTGACCATCCATCAGGTGCTGCACTATGTCGACAATCCCGGCCCGGCGATCGCCGAGGCGGCGCGGGTGCTGCGCCCCGGCGGGCGGATGCTGGTGGCGGACTTCGCCCCCCACGACCTCGAGTCGCTGCGCCGCGAACACGAACATCGCCGGCTCGGTTTCGGCGACTCCGAGGTCGCCGGATGGTTCGCCGCTGCCCATCTTGTAACCAGGAAGGTCGTGCACCTGCCGGGCGATCCCCTGACCGTGACCGTGTGGCTGGCGGCCAAGCCGGAGGGGACGCCCGAGCGATGACGTCGATGAAGAAAAGGAACGCGGACGCCCCGCCGCCGGCCGCCCGGCCCTCCCTGGCCGTGGCGTCGCCCCTTCCCCACGACGTCCGGGTGTCGTTCGAGTTTTTTCCGCCGAAGACGGAGAAGATGGAGGAGATCCTGTGGGACAGCATCCAGCGCCTGGCGCCCCTTGAGCCGGCGTACGTCTCGGTCACCTACGGCGCCGGGGGCTCGACCCGCCAGCGCACCCACGCCACGGTGGTGCGCATCCGCCGGGAAACGGTGCTGGAGCCGGCCGCCCACCTCACCTGCGTCGGCGCGACGCGCGAAGAGATCGACGAGGTGGCGCGGCAGTACTGGCGCTCGGGCATCCGCCACATCGTCGCCCTGCGCGGCGATCCGCCCGAGGACGTGGACCGCTATGCGCCCCATCCCGGCGGCTATGCCTATGCGTCCGACCTGGTGGCGGGGTTGAAGCGGGTGGCCGACTTCGAGATCAGCGTCGCCGCCTTTCCCGAGGTTCACCCCGAGGCGGCCGGCGCCGAGGCCGATCTGGACAACCTCAAGCGCAAGATCGACGCCGGCGCCACCCGCGCCATCACCCAGTTCTTCTTCGACGCCGACATTTACCTCAGGTTCCTCGACCGCGCCCGCGCCGCCGGCGTCACCGTGCCCATCGTGCCGGGCATCCTGCCGGTGACAAACTTTGCCCGCGTCGTGCAGTTCGCCGCCATCTGCGGGACCCGGGTTCCGGGCTGGATGGCCGACCTTTTCGAAGGGCTGGACGACCGTCCCGAGACCCGCAGGCTGGTGGCGGCGACGGTTGCGGCCGAACAGTGCCGGGCGCTGTACGCCAACGGCGTCAACGACTTCCATTTCTACACCCTGAACCGGGCCGAACTGACCTATGCCATCTGCCACATGCTCGGCGTGCGGCCCACGGCGGAGCCGACCGGCCAGGAGCTGGGGGCCGCCCCATGAAGGACAGCGAAACGACGGCCGTGCTCGAGGAATTGCTGGCCCGGCGCATTCTCGTGCTCGACGGCGCCATGGGAACGATGATCCAGGCCCATGGGCTGGACGAGGCGGGGTACCGGGGCGAACGCTTCGCCGATCACCCCTCGGACCTGAAGGGCAACAACGATCTGCTCACCCTCAGCCGGCCCGACATCATCGGCGACATCCACACCGCGTATCTGGAAGCGGGCGCCGACATCGTCGAGACCAACACCTTCAACTCGACCTCCATCGCGCAGAGCGATTACGGCGCCGAAGACCTGGTCTACGAGCTCAACCACGAGGGCGCCCGCATCGCCCGCGCCGCCGCCGATGCGGTCCAGGCCAGGACGCCCGGCAAGCCGCGCTTCGTGGCCGGCGTTCTCGGGCCGACCAACCGCACCGCCTCCATCTCGCCCGACGTCAACGACCCGGGCTTCCGCAACGTCAGCTTCGATGAGCTGGTGGCCGCCTATAGCGAATCCATCGCCGGCCTTGTCGACGGCGGGGCCGACATCTTGCTCGTCGAGACGGTCTTCGACACCCTGAACTGCAAGGCGGCCATCTACGCCATCCACAAGTATTTCGACGACCACGGGGTGCGCCTGCCGGTGATGATTTCGGGCACCATCACGGACGCCTCGGGGCGCACGCTCTCGGGGCAGACGGCGGAGGCCTTCTGGAACTCGGTCGCCCACGCGCGGCCCTTGAGCGTCGGCTTCAACTGCGCGCTCGGCGCCAAGGACCTGCGCCCCCATATCCAGGACGCCGCCCGTATCGCCGGAGTCTATGTCAGCGTTCATCCCAACGCCGGCCTGCCCAACGAGTTCGGCGAATACGACGACACCCCGGAATACATGGCCGGCCAGCTCGGGGAGTTCGCCGAAAGCGGCCTGGTGAACATCGTCGGCGGCTGCTGCGGCACCACGCCCGCCCACATCGCGGCCATCGTCGACGCCGTCGCCTCGGTGGCGCCCCGCAAGGTCCCGAAGATCGAAAAGCATTGCCGGCTCAGCGGCCTGGAGCCCCTGACCATCGCGCCGCTCACCGGGTTCGTCAACGTCGGCGAGAGGACCAACGTGGCGGGCTCGGCGCGCTTCGCCAAGCTCATCCTGGACGACGATTACGATGCGGCGCTGCAGGTGGCGCGCGACCAGGTGCTGAACGGCGCCCAGGTGATCGACGTCAACATGGACGAGGCCATGCTGGATTCGCAGGCCGCCATGGTGCGGTTCCTCAGCCTGGTCGCCTCCGAGCCCGATATCTGCCGGGTGCCGGTGATGATCGACTCATCCAAGTGGTCGGTGATCGAGGCCGGCCTCAAATGCGTCCAGGGCAAGGCGGTGGTGAACTCGATCAGCCTCAAGGAAGGCGAGGAGCCCTTCGTCGCCCAGGCCCGCGAGATCCTCCGCTACGGCGCCGCGATGATCGTCATGGCCTTCGACGAAGACGGCCAGGCGGACAGCAAGGCGCGCATGTTGGACATCTGTACCAGGTCCTACGAAATCCTGACCAAAAAGGTGGGGGTGCCGCCCGAGGACATCATCTTCGATGCCAACGTCTTTCCCGTCGCCACCGGCATCGA
>JACZWD010000233.1 GCA_022572335.1 Pseudomonadota bacterium | reverse complement strand
ATTCACCCGAGTGGCAGGCATTCGCGAAGAAGTTGCGCCGACTCCTGCGCGATGGGATTCGTCTGCGCAAACGCGATGGCTTCGCCCCCGACAAGTGTCGCGGCCTGGTTGACCGACTGAACAAGCGACTGACCGATCTTGCGGGCGAGGCCTACGTGGACGACGACGCCCGACGCTTGACGAAGCGTCTCAGAAAGTATGTGGAATACCTCTTTACGTTCTTGGACTACGACCACGTTCCGTTCGAGAACAACTTCGCGGAACGCCAGATACGCCCGGCCGTGATCTTGCGGAAGAACGGCCAGTCGAATCGGTCAGACCAGGGTGCGGCCACGCAGGGCGTGTTGATGAGCGTCTACCGAACGCTACGCCTCCGCGGGCTCGACCCCACCAAGACCATCGCCGACGCCCTGGCCGAGGTCCGCGAGGCCGTCGATTTCTGCCGCTATTACGCCCTCCGGGGCCGCGCCGACTTCGCCCGGGCGCAGTCCCTGGCCGGGCCCACCGGCGAAAGCAACGAACTGGCCCTGCACGGGCGCGGCGTGTTCGCCTGCATCAGCCCGTGGAACTTCCCGCTCGCCATCTTCATGGGCCAGGTGAGCGCGGCGCTGGCGGCGGGCAACGCCGTGGTCGCCAAGCCGGCCGGGCAGACCCCGTTGATCGCCGCCCGCGCGGTCGACCTTCTGCACCGGGCCGGCGTGCCCGGCGAGGCGCTGCATCTCCTGCCCGGCGACGGGCCGGCGGTGGGCGCGCCCCTGGTCGCCGATGCCCGCGTTTCGGGCGTCGCCTTCACCGGCTCGGTGGACACCGCGCGGCTGATCAACCAGGCCCTGGCCGCCCGCCCCGGCCCCATCGTCCCCCTGGTCGCCGAGACCGGCGGCCAGAACGTGATGATCGTCGATTCCACGGCCCTGCCCGAGCAGGTGGTGGCGGACGCCGTAACCTCGGCCTTCCAGAGCGCCGGCCAGCGGTGCTCGGCGTTGCGCGTGCTATTCCTGCAGGACGACACCGCCGGGCGCATCGTCGATATGCTGGTCGGCGCCACCGCCGAGCTGGCGGTGGGCGACCCGGCGCTGCTGTCGACGGACGTGGGGCCGGTGATCGACGCCGACGCCCTGGCCATGCTGGAGGCCCACGGGCGGCGCATGGACCGCGACGGCCGCCTGCTGTGCCGGGCGCCCCTGCCCGAGGCCTGCGCCCACGGCACCTTTTTCGCCCCCTGCATCTATCGGATCGACCGCCTGGATATGCTGGAGGGCGAGGTGTTCGGGCCCATCCTTCATGTGGTCACCTACGCCGCCGACCGCCTGGATGAGGTCATCGAGGCCGTCAACGGCACCGGCTACGGCCTCACGCTGGGCATTCACAGCCGCGTCGACAGCACGGTCCGGCGCATCCACCAACGCCTGCGCGTCGGCAACACCTATGTCAACCGCACCATGATCGGCGCCGTGGTCGGGGTGCAGCCCTTCGGCGGCGAGGGACTGTCGGGCACCGGGCCCAAGGCCGGAGGGCCCCGCTATCTGCACCGTTTCGCCACCGAACGGACCCTGTCGGTGAATACCACCGCCGCCGGCGGCAACGCGGCCCTGGTGTCCCTGGGGGAATAGCGGCCTGTTGCGGCCCATCCCGGCCCGCCCCGCCGACACCGGGCTGTGGCCTCTAATTTCATATTAAATATAGTTTTATCAATTCATTAAAAGAAATTCATAAAGTTATAGCTGAACAACATTCGCGGCCCGGCGAGGCATTACGCCTGCGGTGCGCGGGGGTGGGCCGGCCGTTGCCCGCCGGCGGGGCCGGGCGCGCCAATTGTTCGGGCCGACGAAACGGGCTATAGAGTCCTTATGGGTTGGTTTCGCCTTGTCCGGCTGGTGGCGCGTGTCTG
The DNA here is from genome assembly GCA_022572335.1 of Pseudomonadota bacterium. GTDB lineage: Bacteria > Pseudomonadota > Alphaproteobacteria > Rhodospirillales > 2-02-FULL-58-16 > JACZQZ01. The sequence goes on along the minus strand of JACZWD010000233.1, from coordinate 1,468 downwards.
CCTGCCTTTCGCCGTCCTTGCGGGCTGCGCCGGGTCGACGGTCCCCTATGTGTACAAGGCGGGCGAATTCAACAGGTCGTCGCCGAACTTCGGCAAGGAGCCGACCGACATCACATCGGTGACCATCTGTTACGGCACGCGGGGGAGCACGCCCGAGGAAATCCGCGACATGGCGCAAACGGAATGCGCCCAGTTCGAGAAAACGGCCAGGTTCACCGACCAGAACTACCAGACCTGCCCGCTTCTCACGCCGGTCGCCGCCCATTTCGACTGCGTGAAACCGTAGGCCGCGGGCGGCCGTGAACGGACGGTTGCCGGCCCTCGCCGGGGCCGAGGGAATCGGAATACCTGTGTTCAATAATATTGGTATGATGTAGGCGCTCCGTGACGGGCCCCGGCGAGCGATCCATGACCAATTTCATCACCGTGGCGGCGGTCGTCTACGTGGTTTTCGTGGCCGCCCTCTATGTGTTCCAGCGCAACATCCTGTATTTTCCCGACACCTCGGTGCCGTCGCCCGTGCACAGCGGCGTGCCCGAAATGCAGCCCGTAACGCTCGAGACCGAAGACGGACTGAAACTCCTCGCCTGGTACCGGGCGGTGGAGGGGCAGCCGGTGGTGGTCTACTTCCACGGCAATGCCGGGAACATCGGGGCCCGTGGTTTCAAGGTCAGACCGTACCTGGACGCCGGCTTCGGGGTGCTGCTGGTGAGCTATCGCGGGTACGGCGGCAACCGGGGCAGCCCCACCGAAGAGGGCCTGTACGCGGACGGCCGCGCCGCCCTGGATTTCCTTAAAGCCCAGGGCGTGGCGCCGGAGCGGACGGTGCTGTACGGCGAATCCCTCGGCACCGGTGTCGCCGTGCAGATGGCCAGCGAACTGGGGCCCGAAAATCCGGTCGCGGCCCTGGTCCTGGAAGCGCCGTTCACGTCGATGGGCGACGTGGCCGCCCATCACTACCCTTATGTGCCGGCCCGCAGGCTGATCAAGGACCGCTTCGATTCGGCGGCCAAGATCGGCGGCGTCAAGGCCCCGGTCCTCATCATCCACGGCGAACGGGACCGCACGATCCCCGTCAAGTTCGGCAAAATGCTGTTCGAGGCCGCCGCGGAACCCAAGGAAGGCCGCTGGCTGGAGGGCGGCGATCACAACGATCTTTACGATTTCGGCGCCGCCCGGATCGTGGTCGAGTTCCTGCGGGCGCGGCTCGGCGTGGCGGGCCCGCAAGGCGGCGGCGGGTGACGGATCGGGTGTGCGACAAAACGTGAATAATGTCCGGGATTGCGGACGGATTGCCCAATGAGTGCGTGATTTTTGACGAATTTTCCTATATATCTCTTCGACTTATACCAAGGGAAGCTGATCATGACTCATAGAGATCGCGTAGGCGGCTCGTCGGGCAGGAGGAAAGTTGCAGGCGATGCGGCGCATCGTCAAAACTTTTCGACGCCCTCCGACGGGCCGCATA
>JACZWD010000232.1 GCA_022572335.1 Pseudomonadota bacterium | reverse complement strand
TTTTTTTTGGAACCAATGGCCACATATCCGTTAAGATCAATCGAAGGGAAGAACGATCGTCTCACATCCGGGGAGACGGCATGAACATGATGGGACCCCAGGCCCCCTCGGACTGCGGCGCCGTGGCGGCCGCGGCCGAGGCGCTGGGCATTGGCGAATACGATTTCTTCCGCCTGGCTTTTCGGCGCTGGTCGGGGCGCGAGCCCCAAGGGAAAGCGCTGGAAGGGATCTTCGTCGCCTATATGTTCCACCAACGCGTGCCGCCCTGTGTCCGCCATCTCGGCCGCGAAGTCCTGAAGCTCAAGGGATCGGGCGCCCTCGATCCCGCCGCCTTCGGCCTCGCGGCGTTCGAACGGCGTCAGCCGCTGCCGCGATTGGGCCGGTTTTCCTGGCGTCTTGCCGCGGGGGCGATGGTTGTCCTTTTTCTGATGTCCCTGGACGTGAGTTATATGCGGGACCGGTCCATTCCGCTCGGGTGCCCGGGCGCTACGGGGTCCATGTTCTTCGACCGGCTGGGCGCCTTTTTCAAGGGCGGACCGGAGCGCGCCTGCCCGGAGTTCGCCTATCCCGGCACCGAGGACGCGCGTGAGCCTTGAACTGGGGGCGCTATGGGTTTTGTCGACGCCAAGATTCCCGATGACTGCAACGCGGTGCTCGACGCCGCCGCGGTCCTGGACATGCGCGAGATCGACTTGTTCCGCCTCGCCTTCCGCCGCTGGTTCGGCCGGGATGTCGGGGACTCCCAGATCGAGCGCGTCTTTGCCGCGTATATGTTCCAAAATATCGTGCCGCCGTGGACGCGCCATTTCGCCCGCCACGTCCTGGCCCGTGCCGCCGACGGCCGCCTGGACGCGGCCGAACTCGGCGCCCTGAAGTACACGCGCCCACCGCCGCCACCCCGTCATGGCCGGTTTTACGTCGGTATCACCGCGGCGTTGATGGTGCTCTATTGCGTGGCGTTGCTGAACATCAGCTACGACCCCGGGACGTCCGCCCCCATGCCCTGTTATGGCGGGCCGGGGTTCAGGTTCATCTCCGACCTGGCGCACGCCGTCAGCGGCACGGAGCCGCCGTCCTGCGAGGCCCTGAAAGACCTTCGCTGATCCCCGCCCGATCCCCACCGGCCCGGCGCCGGGTCCGGTGAACAGCCGCCCCTTTGCGCTGGTGCGCCACCAAGCGTTCGTGGTATCTGCAAACAGCTCAGGGGAAGCTTAGGGGAATGCGGGGGAGGGCCCCATGCACGACATCATCCGCCAACTGGAGGAGAAGCGCCGGCGCGCCCGCCTGGGCGGCGGCGCGGACCGCATCGAGACCCAGCACAAGAAGGGCAAGCTGACGGCGCGCGAGCGCCTGGAGCTGCTGCTCGACCCCGAGTCCTTCGAGGAATGGGACATGTTCGTCGAGCACCGGTGCACCGACTTCGGCATGGAAAAGAAGACCATTCCCGGCGACGGCGTGGTCACCGGCTACGGCACCATCAACGGCCGGACCGTCTTCGTGTACAGCCAGGATTTCACCGTCTTCGGCGGATCGCTGTCCGAACCCCACGCCGAAAAGATCTGCAAGATCATGGACCAGGCGATGAAGGTGGGGGCGCCGGTGATCGGCCTCAACGATTCCGGCGGCGCCCGCATCCAGGAGGGCGTGGCGTCCCTGGCGGGGTACGCCGAGGTCTTCCAGCGCAACGTGATGGCGTCGGGCGTGGTGCCGCAGGTCTCGGTGGTCATGGGCCCGTGCGCCGGCGGCGCGGTGTATTCCCCGGCCATGACCGACTTCATCTTCATGGTCCGCGACACGTCCTACATGTTCGTCACCGGGCCCGAGGTGGTGAAGACGGTGACCCACGAGGACGTGACCCACGAGGAACTGGGCGGGGCGGGGCCCCACACCACCAAGTCCGGAGTCGCCGACCGCGCCTTCGACAACGACGCCGAGGCCCTTCTGTCCGTGCGCCGGTTCATGGACTTCCTGCCCGCCAACAACCGGGAAAAACCGCCGGTCAGGCCGACCCCCGACGCGCCCGACCGCGCCGAGCCGTCCCTCGATACCCTGGTCCCCGACAACCCCAACACGCCCTACGACATCAAGGAGCTGATCGGGAAGGTGGTGGACGAGGGCGACTTCTTCGAGCTGCAGCCCGATTACGCCGCCAACATGGTCATCGGCTTCGGCCGCCTGGAGGGCTCGACCATCGGCGTCGTCGCCAACCAGCCGATGGTCCTGGCCGGCTGCCTGGACATCGCGTGTTCGATCAAGGCGGCGCGGTTTGTCCGTTTCTGCGATTGTTTCAACATCCCCATCGTCACCTTCGTCGACGTGCCGGGGTTCCTGCCCGGCACCGCCCAGGAGCACGGCGGCATCATCAAGCACGGGGCGAAGCTGCTGTACGCCTTCGCCGAGGCGACGGTGCCCAAGGTCACCGTGATCACGCGCAAGGCCTATGGCGGAGCCTATGACGTCATGAGCTCCAAGCACCTGCGCGGCGACGTCAATTTCGCCTGGCCCAGCGCCGAGATCGCGGTCATGGGGCCGAAGGGCGCGGTGGAGATCATCTTCCGCTCCGAAAGCGGCGACAAAAAGAAGATCGCGGCGCGCACCGAGGAATACCGCAAGACCTTCGCCAACCCCTTCGTCGCCGGGCACCGGGGCTACATCGACGACGTCATCATGCCCCACAACACCCGCGCGCGCCTGTGCCGCAGCTTGCGCATGCTGCGCGACAAGAAACTCGACAACCCGTGGAAGAAACACGGGAACATTCCCCTGTAACGATGAACGAAGCCAGCGAGGGCGGGACACACGGCCGGCGCCGCCGGCGCGGGTTCGGCATTCACCTGGTCGCCTACTTCGCGGTGATGGCGGTCCTGATCGGGGCGGGCGTCTTCTTCTCCCCGGAAAATCCCTGGTTGCTCGTGCCCGTGGTCGCCTGGGGCGCGGTGCTGGCCGTCCACGCGGCGTACGCCATGGGGCTGTTCGACGTGTTCAGGGGAAAGTAGGGCGGGGCGGCCCCCAATCGGCGGCGGCACAAGGATATTGACGAACGACGCAATTTGGGAGAGACGGGAAGGTATGAGAAACCTTGAACTGCCCGGCCGGTCACCGGTCCATTCGCGGAACGGCATGGCGGCGACTTCGCAACCGGCGGCCACGCTATGCGCGCTGGAGGTGCTCAAGGACGGCGGCAACGCCATCGACGCGGCGGTGGCGGCCTGCGCCGTCCAGTGCGTGGTCGAGCCCCAGTCGACGGGCATCGGCGGCGACTGCTTCGCCCTCATCGCGCCCGGCGGCGGCGGCGAGGTGATCGCCTACAACGGCTCGGGCCGGGCGCCGGCGGCGGCGCATCCCGAATGGTACGCCGA
>JACZWD010000231.1 GCA_022572335.1 Pseudomonadota bacterium | reverse complement strand
CCCCCGCGGCCCCCGGCGTCGTCGCGCGCCGCTTGTGATGCTCCAGCATCACGGCGCGCCGCGCTCCTAGCCGGATGACCTCGCAAGACCGTCGTATGGTGCGCGAAATCGTGAAAGTAAGTACTAGGGAAGGTCGCATGCTACCCTCCGCGGGAGAGACAAGGAGAAAGACCCATGCCCAAGTTCGCCGCCAACCTGACGATGATGTTCAACGAGCTGGACTTCATGGACCGCTTCGAAGGAGCGGCGGACGCCGGCTTCGAGGGCGTGGAGTTTCTGTTCCCCTATGCCTATCCGGCGGACGCTTTGAAGGAGCGGCTGGCCCAACACGGCCTGGTCCAGGCGTTGTTCAACATGCCGCCCGGCGACTGGGACGCGGGCGATCGGGGCATCGGCGCCCTCCCCGGCCGGGAATCCGAGTTCCGCGAGGGGGTGGAGAAGGCCATCGAGTACGCCGGCGCGCTCGATTGCCCGCTGGTGCACGCCATGGCCGGACTGATGCCCGACGGCGCCGATGGGCAAAAGTACAGGGAAACCTACGTCGAGAACCTGCGCCTGGCGGCCGAGGCCTGCGCCGGGAACGGCATCCGGCTGGTGATCGAGGCGATCAACACCCGCGACATTCCCGGGTACTTCCTGAACCGGCCGGCCCAGGCGTTCGCGGTGATCGAGGAGGTGGCCAGCGACAACCTGTTCGTGCTCTACGACATCTACCACGCACAGATCACCGAGGGATACCTGGCCGAGACCATCCGCGCCCATATCGGCCGCATCGCCCATTTCCAGGTCGCCGGCGTGCCCGGCCGCCACGAACCGGACGTGGGCGAAATCCACTACCCTTACCTGTTCGAGGTCGTGGATTCGCTTCCCTTTACCGGGTGGATCGGCTGCGAGTACCGGCCCCAGGCGGGAACCACGGAGGGGCTCGGCTGGGCCAGGGGATACGGCATCGGATAGCGCCCGGGAGCCGCGGGGGCGTCCCCCGCATACCGTAACCGGGGGGACACCCCCCGTTTCCCCCCGGGGGCCGCGGGGGCGTCCCCCGCATACCGTAACCGGGGGGACACCCCCCGTTTCCCCCCGGGGTCAGTCCCCGTCCTTCCAGGCCTTGACCTCCTGGCGTTGTTCGCCCAGGCCCTCGATGCCGAGGCGCATGACGTCACCGGGCTTGAGGAAAACCGGCGGGTCGCAGCCCAACCCCACGCCCGGCGGGGTCCCCGTGGCGATCACGTCGCCGGGCATCAGGGTGAGGAAGCGGCTCAGGTAGCTGACCAGGAAGGCGACGCCGAACACCATGGTCGCGGTATTGCCGTCCTGGCGCCGCTCGCCGTTGAGGTCGAGCCACAGTTTCAGGTCCTGGGGGTCCGCAACCTCGTCCTTGGTGACCAGCCACGGGCCCAAGGGGGCGAAGGTGTCGAAGCTCTTGCCTTTCACGAACTGGCCGCCCCGCTCCATCTGGTATTCCCGTTCCGAGACGTCGTTGATCACCGCGTAGCCGGCGACATGGTCCAGGGCGTCCTTTTCCTCCACGTACAACGCGCGGCGGCCGATGACGACCGCCAGTTCCACCTCCCAGTCGCCCTTGCGCGAGCCCCTGGGCAGTACAACCGGGTCGTTGGGACCGCTGAGCGCGGTCACCGCCTTGGTGAACAGCAGCGGCTCGTCGGGCAGGGGTTTTCCGGTTTCGGCGGCGTGTTCGGCGTAATTGAAGCCGATGGCCAGGATCTTGCCGACGCCCGCGACCGGGGGACCCAGGCGCGGCGATCCCTCGACCGGGGGCAGGGAATCGGTGTCGATCCTGCGCAGGGCGGCCAGCCGTTCGGGCGCCAGGGCGGCGCCGTCGACGTCCGGTATTTCGCCGGAGAGGTCGCGGATGCGTCCCCGGTCATCCACCAGCCCCGGCCTTTCCGCGCCGGGCGGCCCGTGGCGCAATAGTTTCATGATCCCCCCGTCATCCGCGCCCTGGTGGCCGGAAATTCCCTCCGCATTCAAGAACGTTTGGGCAACAGTAGCCGTACAGGACATCGGGTCAACGGTCAATCCGGCCCCGGCGAACGACGCCGCTCGACCCCGGTGGCGGTTCGGTCGGGCTGCGCCCCCGCGGCGTCGGCACGGACTCTGGAGGGCTTGCGCACGGACGGCCGGACAATCTGGCTAAAATTAACATAAAATTTTCGGTAAATAAAAATAAAACTTAGATAAATACTATATATATATAAATTTTTCTAAAAAAGTATTACACAACCTTCTGTTCTGAATATATAATGATTGTGCGTCTGGGAATATTTGAGAGTCCGTGCCGTAATATTTTACTTATGTGACCGGCTGTCGGGCCGGTGCCCGCCCCCGGAGCGCGCCACCCGGTTGTCCGGGGCTCTGGGGCTGCGAAAGGAGTCAAAGGTCGATGAGGGGTTTGATCCGATTCCTGAGACGATTGCGCGACAGGGAAGACGGCTCGCCGGCGGTGGAGTTTGCCTTCGTGGCGCCGGTCCTGATCCTGATGGTGATCGGCGCCATCGAATTCGGCATGATCATGTTCGTCACCGTTCTCATGGAAAGCGGGCTCAGGGATGCGGCCCGCTACGGGATCACCGGCAACCAGTTTGGCGGCATGAACCACATGGAACGGATCGTCCAGATCATCAACGACCGCACCCTGGGTCTGGCGGACATCAGCCAGGCCGACGTCCAGATCCTGGTCTATCCCGACTTCGGCCGGATCGGCCAGGGCGAGGACTTCGTCGACGGCAACGGCAACGGCACCTATGACGCCGGCGAAACCTTCACCGATGCCAACGGCAACGGCGTCTGGGATTCCGATATCGGGCAGTCCGGGCCCGGTGCCTCCGGCCAGGTCGTGCTGTACCGCATCGATTACGACTGGGCCCTGATGACGCCATTGGCGGCGCCGCTCATCGGTCAAAACGGGAAATTCACGCTCAGCGCCAGCATCGCCGTGCGCAACGAGCCGTGGAACCATGGAAACGTCACATGATCGGCATGATCGGGCCCGTTCTCGGGCGCCTCAAGCGGGACAGGCGCGGCATCCTGGCCGTCGAGATGGCGATCGCGACGCCGGTGGGGATCGGGCGGCTGCTGTCCGGAATCGAGGCCACCCGCTACGTGCCGCTCAACCAGAAGACCGAGCGCGCCTCGGCGACCATGGCCGATCTGGCGTCCCGGAGCCTTTACAACTACGCCCTCTTCCGGCCGCGCTTGTCATCTCTGGCGACGATCAATCGCTAATTCAATTCCTACCCCGTGCCCATGGTGCGGACCGTGCGCCACGCCCTATGCGCCGGCGCATGGGTATTCGCGCGGTTGGAGGCCGTAATGTATTGAAGAAGAAAAGGGAAAATATCATG
>JACZWD010000053.1 GCA_022572335.1 Pseudomonadota bacterium | reverse complement strand
GTGACCGGTGAGGGGGTCACCTGCCGCGCCGACGGTGTCGCTACCGGCTTGGCGACGGAACCGCCATCGACTTCGGGGACGATGGGGATCTTCGGCACGGCCAAATCACTTTTCTTTCGGCGGAACATGCTGTGTCGCTCCTTCCTTGCACACCCTGAATGTCCTTTAACCGCCTCGGCCGATCGCCTGGGCCCGCAAGGGGCTTTAGATCGGGGTGATCGCCTCCCGTGGCGTCGACGGCTCTGCCGGCATGGCGCGTTTGGCCGACAGCTTCATTGGTGTCGAACGCGCCTTGTCGTCAGGATACCCGTTCAGCTCCTGGAAAACCAAATGAATTCGACCAACGGGGACCGATGCCACTTGTGCGAAACCAAGCGCGGTTTATATTCGGGCTTTCGAATCCCGGTAGACGGAAAGCGACAAGACCATGGCGGATTCCCTCCTCGATGTCGTCGGCATCGGTAATGCCGTCGTCGATGTCATCGCCCAAGCGCAAGACAAGTTCCTCGACGACAACGGTTTGACCAAGGGTACGATGGTGCTGATCGACCTCGAGGAGGCCGAGGCGCTTTATGCCAAGATGGGGCCGACGATCGAGTGTTCCGGGGGATCGGCGGCGAATACCCTGGCCGGGCTGGCGTCCCTTGGCGGCACCGCGGCCTTCATCGGCAAGGTGCGCGACGACGATCTCGGCGGCATCTTCCGCCACGACATCCGCGCCGTCGGGGTGGAGTACGATACCGCCGCCGCCGTCGATGGCCCGGCGACGGCCAGGTGCCTGGTGCTGGTGACCCCCGACGCCCAACGCACCATGCAGACATATCTCGGCGCCTGCGCCGAACTTTCGCCCCGCGACATCGATCCCGAGCTTATCGAGCGGGCGAAGGTCACTTACCTCGAGGGCTATCTGTGGGATCGGCCCGAGGCCAAGAAGGCGTTCAAGAAGGCGGCCGGCATCGCCCATGAAGCGGGCAACAAGGTGGCGCTCAACCTTTCGGACCCCCTCTGCGTCGACCGCCACCGGACCGAATTCCGCGAGCTGATCGGCAATCATGTGGACATCCTGTTCGCCAACGAGACGGAGATCGTCTCGCTCTGCGAGGTCAGCGGCTTCGACGCCGCGCTGCAGGAAGTACGGGGCTACTGCGATGTGGTGGTGCTCACCCGGTCGGAAAAAGGCTCGGTGGTCCTTACCGACTCGGAGATCCACATCCTCGACGCCGAGCCGGTAGATAAGGTGGTGGACACCACCGGCGCCGGCGATCTTTATGCCGCGGGCTTCCTCTTCGGTCTGACCCGAGGCTGCGATATTCCCACCTGTGGGCGTCTGGCCGGCAAGGCGGCGGCGGAAACCAGCGCCGCCATCGAGAGTTTGGCCCGCCGCCTCGGATCCGTCGAAGGGGGGATGGTGACGGCGGCCGGGCTCGCCGGGCGGATCGCGGCGCTCGAGAAGGACATCGAAGCGCTAAGGCGGGCGGCGCCGGGCGGCGCACCTATTCCTTGCGAATCAACAGGCGGTGCACGGTGTCCGGCCCGTGCTCCGGCGCCTCGGCTTTCAGGCTGAGCACCGTATGGCCCTGTTCGCGCACCGAGCGGGGAACGTTGTCCAGGGGTTCGGCGCCCTTCAGGCGCACCTGGAGCACCTGGCCGGGCGCCATGCGCTCGATCAGAAGCTTGGTCTTGACGAAGGTGAGGGGGCAGACCTCGGACGTTATGTCGAGATAGAAGTCGATATCCTCGCCGGTATTGTCTTTCGGTGTGTTTTTCATGCGAAGTTCTTGCTTCGCCAGGAAGCATTAATTATATAGTGGGCGTTGGTAAAAAAAAGGAGGATAGTTTTAGATGAGCGAAAATCCCAACGCAAATGAACTGCTGGAATTGACGACCGAGATTGTCTCCGCGCATGTAGGCAACAACTCGATCGCGCTTGGCGATCTGCCCCAGTTGATTCAAGACGTATACAAGACTTTGGCGATCGTGGGAACCACGCCGGCGGTGCCCGAGCGCCCGAAGCCCGCCGTGCCGATCAAAAAGTCTGTCTCTCCCGACTTTGTCATCTGTCTTGAGGACGGCAAGAAGCTGAAAATGCTCAAGCGTCACCTTAAGACCGCCTTCAACATGACACCGGACGAATACCGGGAGCGCTGGGGACTGCCGCCCGAATATCCCATGGTGGCCCCCAATTACGCCAAGCACCGCAGTGCCTTGGCCAAGAAGATCGGTCTCGGCACCAAACCGCGCAAGCGCCGTCGCAAGGCAGGTTGACCAGCCCGCGCCCGGTGGGTGTGCTCCGCCTTCGCGGCACGGGGGCGCCCTTGCGGATGTTGTGGCGCCTGCGGCTCACGCCACCGGGGTTCGGGGAGGGACCATGCCTCCGCCATCGCGAATCGAGCGGCTTTGCATCAAAAAGGGCATGAAGATGACCGAACAGCGGCGGGTCATCGCCCATGTCCTTTCCGTGTCCACGGACCATCCCGACGTGGAGCAGGTGTACCGGCGCGCCGTTCAGATGGATTCCCACATCAGCATCGCCACCGTGTACCGCACCGTGCGCCTGTTCGAGGAGGCCAACATCCTGGAACGGCACGATTTCGGCAACGGCCGCGCCCGCTACGAGGAAATCACCGACGAGCATCACGATCACCTGATCGACATTCAATCGGGCGAGGTCATCGAATTCCAGAACCAGGAAATCGAGGTCCTGCAGGAAAAGATTGCCGCAAAATACGGGTTCAAACTTGTCGGGCACCGGCTGGAGCTCTATGGCGTGCCCACGGAACCGAAGAAAAAGCACGCCCGGCGTCGCTCCGGTGGCAAGGGAAACCGCGGCTCAGCTTGACACCCCGGGGTGGGGTGCTACCTTTTAAGGCGGGTGAACACCACACCGAGGAGCGGATCGCAAGAATGACCGTCAACCGTTCTGGGCGCATCCCTGGGCGCATCGGACGCCCGATGCGATAGCGCGGGCCGCCTTGGTGAAGACACTTCACATCGCGACTTTCGGCTGTCAGATGAACGTCTACGACTCCGCCCGCATGGCGGACGTCCTGGCGCCCCTCGGCTTCGTCCCGGTCGATCATGCGGAGGGGGCGGACATGGTCATCCTGAATACCTGTCACATCCGCGAGAAGGCCGCCGAGAAGGTGTATTCCGAACTCGGCCGGTTGCGCCGCCTGAAACAGCTGAGGGAACGGGCCGGCGGGCGCATGATCCTCGGCGTGGCCGGCTGCGTCGCCCAGGCCGAGGGCGAGGAGATCCTGCGCCGCGCACCGTACGTGGACATGGTCTTCGGGCCCCAGACCTATCACCGTCTGCCGGAAATGGTGGCCCGCCTGGGCCGCGCCGCCGGCGCGGTTCTGGATATCGATTTCCCGACCGTCTCCAAGTTCGACCATCTGCCCGATCCCGGGCGCAACCAGGGCGCCACCGCCTTCCTCACCGTGCAGGAGGGCTGCGACAAGTTCTGCACTTTCTGCGTGGTGCCGTATACACGCGGGGCCGAGTACTCGCGTCCCGTGGCCGATGTTCTGGCCGAGGCGGGCTGCCTGGCCGCCGCCGGCGTGCGGGAAATCACCTTGCTCGGCCAGAACGTCAATTGCTACCACGGGGAATCGCCGGACCGGGGCGAATGGGGACTGGGGCGTCTCATCGGGGCGGTGGCCGGAATCGCGGGCGTGGACCGCGTTCGCTACACCACGTCGTACCCCGCCGACGTGGACGACGAACTGATCGCGGCGCACAAGGACGTGCCCGAGCTTATGCCGTATCTGCATCTGCCCGTCCAGTCGGGGTCGGACCGCGTGCTGGCCGCCATGAACCGCCGCCACACGGGCGACGGATACCGGCGGCTGGTGGACCGCCTGCGCGGCGCGCGGCCCGATATCGCGCTGTCTTCGGATTTCATCGTCGGCTTTCCCGGCGAGACGGAGGCGGACCTCCGGGCCACATTGAGGCTGGCCGAAGACATCGGTTTCACCCAGGCGTATTCGTTCAAGTACAGCGCCCGCCCCGGCACCCCGGCGGCGGCCCTGCCGGATCAGGTTCCGGACGCCGTCAAGGGCGAGCGCCTGGCGGCCCTGCAGGACCTGCTCAACGATCAGCAGCGGGCGTTCAACCGGGGCTGCGTCGGCCGCACCATGCCGGTGCTCCTGGATCGGCGCGGCCGGCGGGCGGGCCAGCTGGTGGGGCGCAGCCCGTATATGCAGCCGGTTCACGTTACCGCGCCCGAAGCCCTGTTGGGGACCATCGCCGAACTCCGCATCGAGGCCGGTCACGCCAACAGCCTCTCCGCCGTCCTCGCCACCGCCGGGTACGAAAGGCGTGCCGAAAGGGCCTGCGCGTGAACCGGCGGCTGAAATCCACCGCCGAGGACGCCGTGGATGCCAAGGCGGCGCACCTGGCGTTCGACGACAACACCCTGGCGCTGCAGCTTTTCGGCGCCCACCACAGCCATCTTGCGCGCATCGAGAAGGCCCTGGACGTGACCATCCACGCCCGCGGCAACGAGCTGACCATAAGCGGCGACAGCGAAGCGGTGGACGCCGCCTGCACGGTGCTCAACGGCCTGTACGGCCGGCTTACGCGGGGGCTCGTGGTCGGCGGCGCGGAGGTGGACGCCGTCGTGCGCATGGCGCCACGGGGCTATGGGGATGGGGCCGGCGCCGATCTTGCCATCCGCACCCGCAAACGCCACGTTTTGCCGCGCTCGCCGACCCAGGCCGCGTACATCCGCGCCATCGACGAATGCGAACTGGTGTTCGGCCTGGGCCCCGCGGGCACGGGCAAAACGTACCTGGCGGTGGCCAAGGCGGTGGAAAGACTGATCACCGGCGAGGTGGACCGGATCGTCCTCTCGCGCCCGGCCGTCGAGGCCGGCGAACAGCTGGGGTTCCTGCCCGGAGACATGCGCGAGAAGGTGGACCCCTACATGAGGCCCTTGTACGACGCGTTGTACGACATGCTTCCGGGGCCGCAGGTGGCCAAGCGCCTGGAAAGCGGCGAGATCGAAGTGGCGCCTTTGGCCTTCATGCGCGGGCGCACCCTGGGCAACGCGTTCGTCATCCTGGACGAGGCCCAGAACACGACCGCCGTGCAGATGAAAATGTTGCTCACCCGGCTCGGCGAAAATTCCCGCATGGTGGTCACCGGCGACCTGAGCCAGGTGGACCTGCCGCGCGGCAAGCGCTCGGGCCTCAGGGACGCGGTGGAGATTCTGGAAGGCGTCGACGGCATCGCCTTCCTCCACTTCACCGATGAAGACGTGGTTCGCCATTCCCTGGTGACCAACATCGTCAACGCCTACGACAAGGCGGAACGCCACCGCAACGCCGCCGCCCGGTACGAGCGGAAGGACGATGCCGTCGACGGCGATAAAGACGACCCTGGCGATGATGACTGAGGGGCTGGACATTGCCGTCTCCGTCCGCTGCCCGACCTGGCGCACGGCGGTGGCCGGGGTCGAGGGCGTGGTCCGCCGCGCCGCACGTGCCGCCTTCGACGCCGTCTCCCCGCCGGTTGCGCGCGCCGAGGCGGGCATCGTGCTGGCCGACGACACCCTGGTGCGGGGCCTCAACCGGGACTACCGGGGCCGCGACGAACCGACGAACGTGCTGGCGTTTGCCAACCTGGAAGACCGGAGCGGTCGCCGGGTCGCCTGTCCGGACGGCGCGCCGGCGGCGCTGGGGGACGTGGTTCTGGCCTACGAGACCGCCGCCGCCGAGGCCGCCGAAGACGGCAAGGCTCTCGCCGACCATTTAAGTCACCTGGTCGTGCATGGTATGCTGCACCTTCTCGGATATGGTCACGAAACCGAGACCGAGGCGGACCCCATGGAGAAGCTGGAAATCCAGGTGCTGTTGCGCCTTGATGTCGCCAACCCTTATCCGGATCGCGCTGAAATGATGACCAAAGGTGATGGACGACCAATCCGGCAGTAGACCGCCCCGCGACGCTGGGGCCTCCGACGATCCCTCGCTCTCGGACACCCTTCGCGACTGGTTGCGCGGATTATGGCGCTGGCGCAACGGCGAGAACTCGGCGCGCGATACCCTTGACGAGCTGATCGAGGAGCGCGAGGAAGCCGAGATTCCCATCGACGAGGACGAACGCCGGCTGTTGGCCAACATTCTCGACCTGCGCGACCGCACGATTCACGACGTCATGGTGCCGCGCGCCGACATCGTTGCCATCGAGGCGGGATCGAGTTTGGCCGACGTCATTGCCCTGATCACCAAAGAGAACCACTCGCGCATCCCCGTCTACCGGGGCAACCTGGACGATGTGGTGGGCATGGTGCACATCAAGGACGTGGTGGCCTGGCGGGACGAGGACCAGGCCTTCCATCTGTCCAAGATTTGGCGCAGGGTTTTGTTCGTCTCTCCCTCCATGCAGGTCCTGGAGCTGCTTTTGGAGATGCGCGTCCAGCGCATCCACATGGCCCTCGTGGTCGACGAATTCGGCGGCGTCGACGGGCTGGTCACCATCGAGGACCTGGTCGAGGAGATCGTCGGCGAGATCGAGGACGAACACGACCGCGGCCAGAAAACCGACGTGATCCGGCGCCCGGACGGCACCTTCGACACCGACGCGCGCGCCACCATCGACGGCCTCGAGGACCTGGTCGGCAGGGTTGTCACCGACGAGGAGCGCGAGGACATCGACACACTCGGCGGTCTCATCATCGCCCTGGCCGGCCGGGTGCCGATCCGGGGCGAGCTGATCAGCCACCCCTCGGGTGTGGAGTTCGAGGTGTTGGACGCCGACCCCCGCCGCATCAAACGTGTGCGCGTGTACGCCCCCGGGCGTGTTCCCGGGGACCGGGGACCGAATACCGATTGATGGCTGAGCCCGGGCGAACGGTTTCTCCGCTGTCTGGAAACCTCTCTCAACGGTTATACCAAGGGGCGCTGATCATGGCTCATGGAGATCGCGTAGGCGGCTCGTCGGGCAGGAGGAAAGGTGCAGGCGATGCGGCGCATCCACCCTCCGCGGCGGCAGCGCCGCTGCTGCGGAGGACGGGTCGTCAAAACTTTTCGACGCCCTCCGACGGGCCGCCTACGCGACCGCAACGGTGGCTTACCAAGGCTTTCGGACGGCGTCGCGCACGCTTCGCGATGCCCCGCATCGCCACGGCGCACGCTCCTTGCCGAAAACCTTGGTAAGCCGTCTCTATGGGTCATGATCAGCGCTCCTTGGTATTATACAGCAAAGAGGGAGCCGGCCCTCGGCCGGCTCCCTATACTTTCAGAAACCCATTAACGATTAAAGTGTCACGCGGTCTTGGCGAGCGCGGCCTGGACCTGTTCCACCAACGCCTTGAAGGTATCGGGCTCCCTGACCGCCAGATCGGACAGGATCTTGCGGTCGATCTCGATCCCCGCCGTGTGCAGACCGTGGATGAACTGGGAATAGGTGAGCCCGTGGGCGCGGGCCCCGGCGTTGATGCGCTGAATCCACAGCCGGCGGAACGACCGTTTGCGGGTGCGCCGGTCGCGGTAGGCGTATTGCAGCCCCTTCTCCACCCGCTCGATGGCGACGCGGAACACATTTTTGTTGCGGCCCTGGTAACCGCTGGCCATGGTCAGGATCTTCTTGTGCCGGGCGTGGGTGGTAACGCCACGTTTGACGCGCGACATGGCTAAAGCTCTCCTCAGCCGTGGGGCAGATACGACTTCACGATACGCGCATCGGCAGCGGACAGGATCATGGTGCCGCGCGCCTTGCGCTTCATCTTTTTGGGGCGTTTGCGCAGATTGTGGCGTTTGAAGCTGGGGTTGGCACGGACCTTGCCCGAACTGGTCAACCGGAAACGCTTCTTGGCGCTGGACTTGGTCTTCAATTTGGGCATTTCGCGTTCCTTTCTCCGGAGCCGTTCATCCAGCGGTTAGGCATGCCCCGGCCGCGCCGCTTATCATGAGTTTCCCATGACGGCGTGGGTTATAGCGGCAGCGGCGCTGTATTGCAAGGCGCCCGGCGCGGCCGTTGACTCCTCGAAATATGGGCTCTCCATCGCCAAGTGCCACCATGGTGCCCGAGCGCCGGAAGCAGATGGCGGCCCGACCCATGAGCCACCCCGGATCCGAAGACAACAATGAAAAAGTCGATGCCGCGCTCTCCAGGGCCGTGCACCAGCTGGAAACCGCCGTCCGCGATCAGGAAACCGCGGCGAACCGCATTCTCTCCCTCGCCGAACGCCTATACGACAAGGCGCCGGACAAGGCCACCAAGTTGCAGGTGGAGGGCATCATGGAGGCTTGCGCCTTCCAGGACCTCACCGGCCAGCGCATCCGCAAGGTGACGCGGCTCATCCGGTACCTGCACGAAAACAAACTGTTTTCCACCGCCGACCTGCCCCGGGACGCCCCCCGGCAAACGGACCGCGGCGGCCTGAGCCAGGAGCGGGTCGATCGGCTATTGAATGGCGGGAAAACGGGTACGGGCTGACGGTCCAACGAACCAGGCGGCACCGTACAGCACCTACGTCGCCCCTCGTCGCCCAGCCCCGCCTTCCCGGCGGCCGACGAACCGGCCCTTGATCCCTGCTTTCCCGGGGGCGCGTGGGCGCGCCCCGGCATTTCTCCCGCGGGTTTTATACCAAGGATCGCTGATCACGACCCGACGAGCCGGCTTGCCAAGGTTTTCGGCCCTAAGCGTGCGCTGTGGCGATGCGGGGCATCGCGAAGCGTGCGCGACGCCGTCCGAAAGCCTTGGTAAGCCGCCGTTGCGGTCGCGTAGGGGTCGTGATCAGCGATCCTTGGTATTACTTCGGCGCCAGGACCATGGTCATAAGGCGCCCCTCTATCTGGGGGACCATCTCCACCTTGATCAGCTCATCCAGATCATCGCACACCCGGTCCAGCACCTTCATGCCCAGTTCCTGGTGGGCCATTTCACGACCGCGGAAACGGATGGTTACCTTGACCTTGTCGCCGTCGCCGAGGAACCGCCGCATGCTGCGCATCTTGACCTGGTAGTCGTGCTCGTCGATGCCCGGGCGCATCTTGATCTCCTTGACCTCGATGATCTTCTGCTTCTTGCGGGCCTCGTTGCGCTTTTTCTGCTGTTCGTACTTGAACTTGCCGTAGTCGAGAATCTTGCACACGGGGGGATCGGCGTTGGGCGAGACCTCGACCAGATCGAGGCCGGCATCGATCGCCATTTGCAAACCTTCTTCCGCGGAAAGGACGCCGACCATCTCCCCGTCTAGGTCGACGAGACGGATCGTCGGTGCACTGATCAATTTGTTGACCCGCGGCCCCGTTTGGGGCGGCGGCGTATTCGAGTATCGTCTCGCGATTTAAATATCTCCTTCTCTCGTTACCACAACGCGTACAAACACACCTTTCCGCCTGCCCTCAGGCGGACCTCCGATGGGGAAATGCTTGCCGCGCACGCCATCGGTCTGCTTGGTGCCGATTCGATCAGCACCGCGCCAGCGGACCTGCCGCTTCCTGTTTAAGTCTAGC
This sequence comes from Pseudomonadota bacterium, assembly GCA_022572335.1. Taxonomy (GTDB): domain Bacteria; phylum Pseudomonadota; class Alphaproteobacteria; order Rhodospirillales; family 2-02-FULL-58-16; genus JACZQZ01. Next base: position 3,875 of record JACZWD010000053.1, on the reverse strand, counting down.
GGCTGCCTCCTCCAGCGCAAGAATTTCTTGGTCTTCCCCGCCCAGCCGGCGCATCGCCACGGTGCCGTCCCGTGCCTCCCGGGCGCCGACGACCAGGAGGACCGGGACCTTGGCCAGGCTGTGCCCGCGCACCTTGTAGGCGATCTTCTCGTTGCGCAGATCCAGCTCCGCCTTCAGCCCGGCATCGACGAGGGCGGCCAGGACCTGCCGCGCATAGTCGTCGGCGGCATTGGTGATGGTCGCGACAACGACCTGCAGCGGCGCCAGCCACAACGGCAGCCGGCCGGCGTACTGTTCGATGAGGACGCCGATGAAACGCTCCATGGACCCCAGGATGGCCCGGTGCAGCATGACCGGATGGTGTTTGCGGCCGTCCTCGCCGACATAGGTGGCGTCCAGCCGCTCGGGCAGCACGAAGTCCACCTGCAGCGTCCCCAATTGCCAGTCGCGGCCGATGGCGTCGCGCAGGTCGAACTCCAGCTTGGGCCCGTAGAAGGCGCCTTCGCCCGGGTTGAACACCGTCTCCAGGCCGGCCGCCTCGGTCGCGTCCCTGAGCGCCTTTTCGGCCTTGTCCCAGATTTCGTCGCTGCCGGCGCGCACCGTGGGCCGGTCGGCGAACTTCACCGTCACCTGTTCGAAGCCGAGATCCTTGTACACGCTCATCAGCAGGTCGCAAAAGGCCTTGGTTTCCGAGGTGATCTGGTCCTCGGTGCAGAAGATGTGGGCGTCGTCCTGGACGAAGGCGCGCAGCCGCATCAGCCCGTGCAGGGCGCCCGAGGGTTCGTTCCTGAGACACGAGCCGAACTCGGCCATGCGGATGGGAAGGTCGCGGTAGCTGGTGGTGCCCTGGCGGTAGATCTGCACGTGGCAGGGGCAGTTCATCGGCTTGAGCGCCAGTATCCTGCCCTCGGACTCGGCGGTGAACATGTATTCGCGGAACTTCTCCCAGTGGCCCGAGGCCTCCCACAGCGAGCGGTCCACCATCTGCGGCGTGTTGACCTCCACGTAGCCGGCGTTCTGCAGGCGGGCGCGGATATAGTCCTGAAGCGTCCGATAGAGCGTCCATCCCTTGGGGTGCCAGAAGACCGACCCGGGCGCCACGTCCTGGATGTGAAACAGCCCCATCTCGCGCCCCAGCCGGCGGTGGTCGCGCTTCTCCGCCTCCTCCAGCATGGTGAGATACGCATTCAGCTGTTTCGAATCCGCCCAGGCGGTGCCGTACACGCGCTGCAGCATTTCGTTGCGGGAATCGCCGCGCCAGTAGGCCCCGGCCAGCTTCATAAGCTTGAACGCCTTGCCCAGTTTTCCCGTGGACGGCAGGTGGGGACCCCGGCAGAGGTCGATGAATTCCCCTTGCCGGTACAGGGAAATCTCCTCGTCCTCGGGCAGGCCCTGGATGATCTCGGCCTTGTAGTGTTCCCCCTGGCCGGTGAAGAATTCGATGGCCTCGGCGCGGTCCCACACCTCGCGCGTCACCGGCTCGTCGCGGGCCACGATTTCGCGCATGCGCGCCTCGATGTGCTCCAGGTCGTCGGGGGTGAACGGCGTCGGCCGCGCGAAATCGTAATAGAAGCCGTCCTTGATCACCGGGCCGATGGTGACCTGGACCTCGGGGTACAGTTCCTTGACCGCCTCGGCCATGACGTGGGCGGCGTCGTGGCGCAGCAACGCCAGCCCGTCGTCGTCCCTGGCGGTGACGATGGACACCTGGGCGTCCTCTTCGACGACCGCCGCAAGGTCCTTGATGGCGCCGTTCACGCGGATGGCCAGCGCCGCCTTGGCCAGACCCGGGCCGATGTCGGCGGCAAGCTCGGCCCCGGAAACGGGACCGTCGAACGTGCGCACGCTGCCGTCCGGTAACGTGATGGCGACCATGAAATCCGTCTTGTGCTCCGGCGCCCGAAACGGGGGCGAAATGTAAAGTGAATCAGCGCCCTGTCAAGGACGGCCGACGAACCTTCACGGCGTTGGCCACCTCTTCTTCGGAAAGGTCGGCCAGGCGCTCCCTGCGCACGATGGTCACGTCCGGGCCGCGCTGGGCGCACAGCGCGGGGTCGGACTCGTGGGAGTACAGAACCACGCACGGACACCCGGCGGCGGCGATCAGGTGCATGGGTCCGGTGTCGTTGCCGACGGCGCAGACGGCGCCGCGGGCCAACCGGACGATGTCCGCCAGGTCCGTTTCCCCGGCCAGGGTGCGCGCCTCTGCGCAGGCGGCGCGCACCGCGTCCACAACGCCGCCCTCGGCCGCCGTGCCGAGCACGACCGGTTCGATCCCTTGCCCGGCGAACCACCGCGCCAGGGCGCCAAAGCGGTCCGCCGGCCAGCGCTTCGCCGGGCGGTGGCGCGCGCCGCCCGGCACCAGGAGCGCGTAACGGTCGGGCAATCCGAAACGCGCCGTATCGGCCCCGATCCGGGACAGGTCCGGGGCCGGCACATGGGCGATCCCGGCGACGCGCAGTTGTTCCGCCTGGCGGTCCAGGGTGTGCAGGAAATCCCGGCGCGGATTGGCGTGGGGGTGCGAGCAGCCCCGGGCGACGCCCGACCATTCCGGATACGGGCCCGGCCAGAACAGGCGCAGAAAGAACGAACTCCGCCCCGACGTCTGAAGGTCGTAGACCCGCCGGAAGCCGCCCCGGCGCAGGCGCCGGCGCAGGTCCAGCCATTTGCCCACGTCGAGCGCCCCGGGGCGGCCGTCGGTCCACACGGCGTCGAAGTATCCCGTGGCGGCGGCGAAGTCGGCATACGGCCCGGTGGTGAGAAGGGTGATATGGGCGCCTTCGGCTGCGCCGTGATGGCGGCGGATGGCGGCGAACGGCCCCAGGGCCTGGACGAAATCGCCGAGCGCCCCCAGCTTGATCACCAGGATCCGGGCGCCCGGCCCCTCGGCCATCAGGACGCCGCTTTCAGGTGCAGGACCTCGTTGTAAACCTCCAGCGTCTTGGCACACATGGCGTGCTTGGTAAAGTTCGCGCGGATGTTGGCGGTGGCCTTTTCGGCCAGGCGTTTGCGCGCCGGCTCCTTGAGGTCGAGCACCCGGTCGATGGCGGCGGACAGGGCATCGGCGTCGCCGGGCGGGGCCAGCCAGCCGGTTTCCCCCTCGATGACGGTCTCCCGCGCTCCCCCGTGGTCGGTGGCGACGACGGGACGGCCAAGGGCCTGGGCCTCGATCACCACCCGTCCAAAGGCCTCGGGATCGGTGGAGGCGGAGACGACGACGTCGGTGAGCATGTAGGCCGCCGGCATGTCGTCGCAGTGGTCCAGGATGCGGACGATCTGGCCCAGGTCGTGCTCGTGCACCAGGGCCTCCAACTGGCGGCGGTACCCGGTGCGGCCCTGGTCGGACCCCACCACCAGACAGCAGATGTCGCGCCGCTTGAGCTTGGCGATGGCCTGGATAAAGACCGTGTGCCCTTTCCAGCGGGTGAGCCGGCCGGGCAGCATGACCACCGGCGCCCCGTCGGTCAGGCGCCACTGGTTGGCCAGCGCCACCACCCGTTCGACGCTGATCTTCCGGGTGTCGAAGCGCTCCAGGTCGACGCCCCGGTGGATGACGCGGATGCGCGACGCCGGTACCCCGTAAATCTGCCGGATGTGCCCGGCAATGAACCCGGATATGGCGATCACCCGCTCGCCGCGGGTCATCACCCGGTTGTAGCGGTGCTTGAGCCAGTTGGGCGCCGAATAGGTTCCGTGGAAGGTGGTGATGAAATGCCGGCCGGTCCTTTTGGCGGCGAAATAGGCGCTCCACGCGGGCGCCCGCGAGCGGGCGTGCACGATGTCCACGCCCTCGTCGGTAATCAGCCGGGCCAGGCGGCCGACATTGGCGTGGACGACCAACGGGTTCTTGCTGTGCATCGGCAGGGTGTGATGCT